>NZ_JBOY01000069.1:0-26158 GCF_000647775.1 Pseudomonas sp. RL
CGGCGTGGGCGGCGGTCGCGGCAGTGCCGTGGCAGCGGTGATCGGCGCGGTGGCCGGCGGCATGCTGGGCGCGGCGGCGGAAGAGGGTTTTACCCGCACCCAGGGGGTGGAGATCACCGTGCGCGAGGACGATGGCAGCATGCGTGCCTACGTGCAGGCGGTGGAGCCGAACCAGACCTTCCGGGTCGGCCAGCGGGTACGTATCCTCACCGTGGATGGCACCAGCCGGGTGGCGCCGCTGTAAGGGACACCGGCGTACCGGTCTACCGAGGGCGCCACGACGAATGGCGCCGGAAGCGCCGCGCCCGCAGCCTCTCCCCTGAACACGGCGGCGCCCTTGGGGTGAATCGCGTGGCGCCAAGCCCGACGGAAGGCTAATGGCGCTGCCTAATCGTTTTTTGTAATAAAAAAAGCATGACGGCATTTCTTTGTTTATTTGAGAATGCTGCCGTTTCGCTCTGCGTGGGCGTCGTATACATCTCCAACCGACTCACGAGGTGCGATGGATGATTCTGGCACTTATTCTGCTACTGCCTTTCCTTGGCGCCTTCCTGCCCACCCTGGCCGAGGGGCGCGGCCGTCTGGCCTGCGCGCTGGCCACCGCCCTGGCGCCGGCCATCGCCTTCGGCCTGCTGCTCAGCGAAGCCAGCCGGGTGTTCTCCGGCGAGGCCCTGATCCTCTACCAGCCCTGGCTGACCGAGCTGGGCCTCAATCTCAGCCTGCGTCTGGACGGGCTGGGTTTCCTGTTCGCGCTGATGATCCTCGGCATCGGTCTGCTGGTGATCCTCTACGCCCACTACTATCTGGGTCGCCACGAGGCGGCCGGGCGCTTCTTCACCTACCTGCTGCTGTTCATGGGCGCCATGCTGGGTGTGGTGCTCTCCGAGAACCTGCTGCTGATGCTGGTGTTCTGGGAAATGACCAGCCTGTCCAGCTTCCTGCTGATCGGCTTCTGGTCGCACCGCCGCGATGCGCGCATGGGCGCCGGCATGTCGCTGACCATCACCGCCGGCGGCGGCTTCGCCCTGCTGGCCGGCATCCTGCTGATCGGCAGCATCGTCGGCAGCTTCGAGCTGAGCGATGTGCTGGCCTCCGGCGACCGGATTCGCGCCGATGCGCTGTATCCGGTGGCACTGATCCTCGTGTTGCTGGGCGTGTTCACCAAGTCCGCGCAGTTCCCGTTCCACTTCTGGCTGCCCCGGGCGATGGCCGCGCCCACGCCGGTGTCCGCGTACCTGCACTCGGCGACCATGGTCAAGGCCGGCATCTTCCTGCTGGCGCGCCTGTATCCGGCGCTGGCCGGCACCGACTGGTGGTTCTACCTGGTCAGCCTGACCGGTCTGTCGACCCTGCTGGTGGGTGCCGTACTGGCGCTGTTCCAGACCGACCTCAAGGGCCTGCTGGCCTATTCCACCATCAGCCACCTGGGCCTGATCACCCTGCTGTTCGGTCTGGACGCGCCGCTGGCCAACGTGGCGGCGATCTTCCACATCATCAACCACGCCACCTTCAAGGCCTCGCTGTTCATGGCGGCCGGCATCATCGACCACGAGACCGGCACCCGCGACATGCGGCGCATCAACGGCCTGTGGAAGTACATGCCGCACACCGCCGTGCTGGCCATGGTGGCCTCGCTGGCCATGGCCGGTGTGCCGCTGCTCAACGGCTTCCTCAGCAAGGAAATGTTCTTCGGCGAAACCCTGCACCAGAGCCTGTTCGGCGGCTTCAACTGGCTGGTGCCGACCCTGGCCACCGTGGCCGGGATGTTCTCGGTGGCCTATTCGCTGCGCTTCATCCATGACGTGTTCTTCAATGGCGAGCCCATCGACCTGCCCAAGTACCCGCCCCACGAGCCGCCGCGCTACATGAAGATCCCGGTGGAGATTCTCGTGCTGCTGTGCCTGGTGGTGGGCATGCTGCCGGCCTGGACGGTGGCCCCGCTGCTGGCCTCGGCGGCGAGCGCCAGCCTCAACGGCCTGCTGCCGGAGTACAGCCTGTCGATCTGGCATGGCCTGAACATGCCGCTGGCCATGAGCACCGTGGCGCTGCTCGGCGGTCTGGCGCTGTACGCGGCGCGCAAACCCCTGTACGCCTGGTTCGACGGCTTGCCGTCGTTCAACGCGCTGATGATCTTCGACCGTGCGATGACCAACCTGGTCAACATCGCCCGGCGCCTGACCCGCGTGCTGGAGAACGGCTCACTGCAGAGCTACCTGATCTGGGTGCTGGTGCTGACGCTGGTGCTGGTGGTGGTGGCCCTGTCGCCGCTGCGCACCCTGACTGGCGAGCTGGCCATGACGCCGCTCGATCCGGTCACCGCGCTGGGCCTGGTGGTGCTGATGGTGGCAGGGCTGCTGACGGTGGTGTACAAGCTGCGCTACCTGACCGCGCTGGCGCTGCTCAGCGTGGTGGGCCTGATGGTCTCGCTGGTCTTCGCGCGCTTCTCGGCGCCGGACCTGGCGCTGACTCAATTGGCGGTGGAGGTGGTGAGCATCATCCTCATGCTGCTGGCGCTGTTCTTCCTGCCGCCACGCGCCGAGATGGAAACCAGCAGCCTGCGCGGATTCCGCGACATGGTGGTGGCGATTGCCGTGGGCACGCTGGTGGCGGTGCTGGCCTTCGCCGTGCTGACCCGCCCCTACGAGACCATCGCCGGCTTCTTCCTGGCCAACAGTGTGTCCGGTGGCGGCGGTACCAACGTGGTCAACGTGATCCTGGTGGACTTCCGCGGCTTCGATACCCTGGGCGAGATCAGCGTGCTGGCCATCGCCGCCGTGGGCATCTACGGCCTGCTGCACGGCCTGCAACTGCCGCATCCGCGCCGCGACTATCGCGGCCAGCTGTGGTCCACCGACAGCCATCCGATGATCCTCGACGTGCTGGCGCGCACCCTGATGCCGCTGGCGCTGCTGGTGGCGGTGTTCATCTTCCTGCGCGGCCACAACCTGCCGGGCGGCGGCTTCATCGCCGGCCTGGTCACGGCGGTGGCCCTGGTGCTGCAGTACATCTCCCACGGCGTGACCTGGGCCGAGGCGCGCCAGCCGTTCAGCTACCACGCGGTGGCCGGCGGCGGCGTGCTGATTGCCGCGCTCACCGGCCTGGGCAGCTGGGCCTTCGACCATCCATTCCTCACCTCGGCGTTCGGCCATTTCCATATCCCGCTGATCGGCGATGTGGAGCTGGCGACCGCCATGCTCTTCGACCTGGGGGTCTATCTGGCGGTCGTTGGGGCGACCCTGCTGATCCTGTCCAACATCGGCCACGTGAGCCAGACCGATTGCGAGGAAGTGCTCTGATATGGAAGCTTTGTATGCCATCACCCTGGGTGTGCTGGTCGCCAGCGGCGTCTACCTGCTGCTGCGGGCGCGCATCTTTCCCGTGGTGCTCGGCCTGACGCTGATCTCCTATGCCGTCAACCTGTTCCTGTTCGCCATGGGGCGCCTGGTCACCGGCGCGCCGGCGGTGATCGGCAAGGGTGTCGAATTTGCCGATCCGCTGCCCCAGGCGCTGGTGCTGACCGCCATCGTCATCGGCTTCGCCATGACCGCCTTCGTGCTGGTGCTGGCCCTGCGCAGCATGGGCGAACTGCGCAGCGACCACGTGGATGGTCGGGAGCCGCGTCAATGAATCACGCCGTCATCCTGCCGATCCTCTTGCCGCTGTTCACCGGCGCCCTGTTGCTGGTGCTGCACCGTCGCGGCAAGTCGTTCAAGCGCGCGCTGTCCCTGCTGGCGACGCTGGCGCTGATTCCGGCGACCGCCTGGCTGGTGCTGCTGGCCGGCGACGACGAATTGCGCGTCTACGCCCTGGGCGACTGGCGGCCGCCGTTCGGCATCATCCTGCTGCTCGATCGCCTGAGCGCGCTGATGGTGCTGCTCACCGCCGTGCTGGCCTCCTTTGCCGCGCTGTACGCCAGCGCCGGGGAGGACGAGCGCGCGCCCAACTTCCATGCCCTGTTCCAGTTTCAATTGGCGGGCATCAATGGGGCGTTCCTGACCGGCGACCTGTTCAACCTGTTCGTGTTCTTCGAGGTCCTGCTGATCGCCTCCTACGGCCTGCTGGTCTACGGCAACGGCGCGGCACGGGCGCGCGCCGGCATGCACTACGTGGTGCTCAACCTGCTGGGTTCCTCACTGTTCCTGATCGGTGTCGGCACCCTCTATGGCCTGCTCGGCACCCTGAACATGGCCGACCTGGCCGCCCGCGCCGGCGCCGCCGGACCGGACACGGCGCCGATCATCGCCGCCGCCGGCTTCCTGCTGCTGGTGGTGTTCGGCCTCAAGGCGGCCATCCTGCCGCTGTATTTCTGGCTGCCGCGCGCTTATGCGTCGGCCAGCGCGCCGGTGGCGGCGCTGTTCGCGATCATGACCAAGGTGGGCCTGTACGCCATCCTGCGCGTGTTCACGCTGATCTTCGGCAGCGAAGCCGGCGATCTGGCCTTCTATGCCCATGACTGGTTCTGGTGGCTGGCGCTGGCGACCCTGGTGGGCGGCGCCATTGGCGCCCTGGCCGCGCGCAGCCTGCAGGAAATGATCGCCTACCTGCTGCTGATCTCAGTGGGCAGCCTGCTGGCGGTGTTTGCCCTGGGTAGCCGGGCCAGTTTGGGTGCCGGGCTCTATTACCTGCTGCACAGCACCCTGGTGTGCGGTGGCCTGTTCCTGCTGGCCGACCTGCTGGGTCGTCAGCGTGGCGAGCTGGGCGGCGCCCTGCAGGTCGGCCCGCTGCTGCGCCAGCCGATGCTGCTCGGCGGGCTGTTCTTCTTCGGCGCGCTGGCGGTGGCCGGCCTGCCGCCGCTGTCCGGCTTCATCGGCAAGCTGCTGATGCTGCGCTCGGCCGGCACCGGCGCCACCGCGCTGGAGTTCTGGCCGCTGCTGCTGATCGCCGGGCTGGCCTCCATCGTCACCCTCAGCCGGGCCGGCAACCGCCTGTTCTGGCGCAACAACGGGCAGACCGCCCAGGGGCCGCTGGCCGATCCGGTGCGGCTGGTGGCTGCCACCGGGCTGTTGCTGGCCAGCGTGGTGCTGGTCATCGTCGCCGAGCCGCTGAAGGACTACCTGGACGCCACCGCGGCGCAGCTGCTCGACCTGGCTCCCTATCTGCGCATCGTCGAAGGAGGTGGGGCATGAAGCGCTTCGCCTGGCTGCCCCATCCGGGGCTGACCCTGCTGCTTACCGGCATGTGGCTGCTGCTGGCCAACCAGCTCAGCCTCGGCCAGTTGCTGCTCGGCCTGTTCCTCGGCTGGGCCATTCCGCTGCTGCTGCGCCGCTACCTGATCTTCGTGCCACGGGTGCGCCAGCCCCTGGCGCTGTGCCTGTTCCTGCTCAAGGTGCTCTGGGATATCGTGGTCGCCAACCTGCACGTGGCGCGCCTGGTGCTGGGCCCCAAATCGCGCCTGAACCCGGCGTTCGTCGAGGTGCCCATGGAGCTCAAGGACGAGTTCCTGCTCGCCACCCTGGCCAGCATCATTTCCCTGACCCCGGGGACGGTCTCCGCCGGCCTGACGCCCGACCACAAGACCCTGTTGCTGCATGCGCTTGACGTGCCGGACATCGACGAGCTGGTGGTCGAAATCAAGAAACGCTACGAGGCCCCGCTGCTGGAGATATTCGAATGCTCGCCTACGTGATTCCGCTGTGCATGGGCCTGCTCGGTCTGGCCCTGGCGCTGAACATGCTGAGTCTGGTGCGCGGGCCCTCGGTACCCGACCGGATCCTGGCGCTGGATACCCTGTACATCAACGGCCTGGCGCTGGTCGTGCTGTTCGGCATCTGGCTGGCGTCGGACATCTTCTTCGAGGCCGCGTTGCTGATCGCGCTATTCGGCTTCGTCGGCACCGTGGCGGTGGGCAAGCACCTGCTGCACGGCGACCTGATCGACTGAGGAATATGAGTCATGCCTTTCTGGATCGAACTGCTGATCTGCGCCTTCCTGCTGCTGGGCAGCCTGTTCGCGCTGGTCGGCGCCATCGGTTTGTATCGCCTGCCGGACTTCTTCACCCGCCTGCACGCACCGACCAAGGCCACCACCCTCGGGGTGGGCGGCATCATCATCGCCTCGGCGATCTTCTTCGCCGTGCAGAAGCAGGGGCTGAGCCTGCATGAGCTGCTGATCGCCCTGTTCCTGTTCATCACCGCCCCGGTCAGTGCGCACATGCTGGCCAAGGCCGCGCTGCAGCAGGGTTTGCCGGTGATCGGCAAGACGCGCGGCAAGCGCTGGGAAGACGACGGGTTCTGATGGATTCCGTGCCGGCCGCGCCTAGCCGGCCGCACCTGGCCGGCCGCCGCCAAAGAGCTCGCGAATGAATTCGCTCCCACAAGGCTGGTGCCGGGCTGATCCGCTTTTTGTGGGAGCGGACTTGTCCGCGATAGGGTGCACTGCGCCGTAGGGTGGACAACGCTTTTCCTGTCCGCCATTGACCCCGCACGGCGGCCAGCAAAGCGCTGACCGCGCTACGTGGCAGCTCTCGTCCCGCTTCAACTTGAAATTTCTGCTTCCGGATTCGCCATGAGCAAGTTCAGCCCCATCATCGACCGTTCCCGCGACGAGCATTTCATGCGCCTGGCGCTGGAACAGGCGCGCCTGGGCGCGGCGCAGGGCGAGGTGCCGGTCGGCGCGGTGCTGGTGCGCGAGGGTGAGGTGATCGGCAGCGGCTTCAATGCACCGATCAGCCGCCACGACCCCAGCGCTCACGCCGAGATGGTCGCCATTCGCGCCGCCGCCGAGGCGGCGCAGAACTATCGCCTGCCGGGCAGTACCCTGTACGTGACGCTGGAACCCTGCAGCATGTGCGCCGGGCTGATCGTGCATTCGCGCGTCGCCCGCGTGGTTTACGGCGCCGCCGAGCCGCGCGCCGGGGTGGCGGTGAGCCAGGGACGCTTCTTCGAGCAGAACTTCCTCAACCACTGGGTACGCGTCGAGGGCGGCGTGCTGGCCGAGGAGTGCGGGGCGGTGTTGAAGGAATTCTTCAAGGCCAGGCGCTGACGCGCTTCCCCTCTCCCTTGATGGGAGAGGGGCCGGGCGCCGTTCAGGCCGCCTCGGCCCGCGCCATCGCCTGGCGCTGGCGCCATTCCATGAAGGTCTTCAGGAACAGGGTGAGCAGCGCCATGCACGCCAGAAGCGCGGCGGCGGTGAAGGCGGCGGCGGTCTTGTAGTCGTTGTTCAACTGCTCGACCAGCAGCGGCAGGGTCAGGGTCTGGTTCATGATGGTGCCGGACACCACCGACACCGCGCCGAATTCGCCCACCGCCCGCGCGTTGGTCACCACCACGCCGTAGAGCAGCGCCCACTTGATGTTGGGCAGGGTGACATGGCGGAAGATCTGCCAGCCATTGGCGCCCAGGGTCAGCGCGGCGGTTTCCTCTTCGGCGCCCTGGCTCTGCATGGTGGGAATCAGGATGCGCGCCACATAGGGCGCGGTGACGAACACCGTGACCATGACGATCCCCGGCCAGGCAAACATCAGCTGGATGTCACGATCGTAGAACCACTGGCCGACGAAACCCTCGATGCCGTAGATCACCAGGTAGCACAGGCCGGCGACCACCGGCGAGACCGCATAGGGGATGTCGATCAGCGTCGACAGCAGGCGGCGGCCGCGGAAGTCGTAGCGCGTCACGCACCAGGCCAGGCAGATGCCGAACACCAGGTTGATCGGCACCGTGGCGATGGCCACCAGCACGGTGAGCATCAGTGCGTGCTGCATGTAGTCTTCGGAGAGGTTCTGCACCAGCAGGTCCCAGCCGCCGGATAACGCGCGGGTGAAGATCAGCACCAGCGGTACCAGCAGAACCAGGGCGACCACGGCGAGGCCGAGGCCGATCAGCAGCCATTGCGGCCAGGAATGGGGCTTCTTCATTTCTTGCGCTGCCAACGAAGGACGCGACTCTGCACCACCTGCAGGGTGAACAGCAGAATCAGGGAGGCCAGCAGGATCACCGAGGCGATGGCCGCGGCGGCGGGATAGTCGAATTCCTGCAGGCGCACGAAGATCATCAGCGAACTGACTTCGGTCTTGAACGGCATGTTGCCGGCGATCATCACCACCGCGCCGAACTCGCCGAGGCTGCGCACGAAGGATTGCGCGCCACCGGTGATCAGCGCCGGCACCAGCATCGGCAGGATCACGTGCCAGAAGGTCTGCCACTTGCTGGCGCCCAGGGTGTGCGCGGCTTCCTCGAACTCGTTGCCCAGCTCCAGCAGCACCGGCTGCACGGTGCGCACCACGAACGGCAGGCTGGTGAAGGTCATGGCCACCACGATGCCGGGAAATGCATAGGAAACCTTGAAGCCCAGCCACTGGCCGATCCAGCCGTCCGGCACCAGCAGGAAGGCCAGGGTCAGGCCGGCCACCGAGGTGGGCAGGGCGAAAGGCAGGTCCACCAGGGCATCCACCAGCCGCCGGCCGGGGAAGTCGTAGCGGGCGATGATCCAGGCCAGCAGCAGGCCGATCAGCAGGGCGGCCAGGGACGAGATCAGCGCGCCTTGCAGGGTTACCGCATAGCTGGAAACCACCCGCGGATCGCTGATCGCCCGCCAGTATTCCAGCCAGGTGAGGTCACTGACGTACAGCAACAGTGCCGAGATGGGCAGGAGGATCACCAGCGACAGGTACAGGGTGCTGATGCCGAAGCTCAGCCCGAAACCCGGCAGGGTGGGTGCCTGATGAAAGAAGCGCGGAATCGGAAAGGTCACGGGAAATCGCTTGTCGATCGGAAAACAACCGCCGCAAAGGCAGTGCCGCCCGGTGGGGGCGGCACAGTCTAGCGCAGGCGGGACATCAGTTGGGGCGCTGGCTCAGCAGCTGGTCCAGCACGCCGTTGCGGCCGAAGTGGGTCTCGGTAATGGTGTCCCAGCTACCCAGCACGTCGGTGGGGTTGATCAGGCGAACCTTGGCGAACTGGGCCTCGGTGGCCTTGACCACCTCGGGGTGATGAACGCGCAGGTTGTAGCGGGTCAGCAGTTGCTGGATGTCCCGGGTGTACTGGAAATTCAGGTATTCGGTGGCCAGCTTGCGGGTGCCCTTCTGGTCCACCACCTTGTCGACGATGGCCACCGGGAACTCGGCCAGCACGCTTACCGGCGGAATCACGATCTGGTAGTTGCCGGCCTTGAAGTCCGGGTGGTTGGCGATGTTGATCACTTCCGACTCGAAGGTCAGCAGCGCATCGCCCTGGCCGTTCTGGGCGAAGGCCACGGTGGCGCCACGGCCGCCGGTGGGGAAGTTCTCCACGTTGTGCAGCAGCTTGCCGACGAACGCCTTGATCTTGTCCTGGTCGCCGTTGAACTTCTCGTTGGCGAACAGCCAGGCGGCCAGGTAGGTGTAGCGGGCGTTGCCGGAGGTCTTCGGGTTGGGGAACACCAGCTTCACGTCGTCGCGAATCAGGTCATCCCAGCTCCGGATGTTCTTCGGGTTGCCCTCGCGCACCAGGAAACCGATGGTGCTGTAGTACGGCGAGCTGTTGTTGGGGAACTCGGTGGCCCAGTCCTCGTTGAGCAGGCGGCGCTTGGCGAGGATGTCCACGTCGGTCACCTGGTTGAAGGTCACCACGTCGACCTTCTTGCCCTGGATGATGTCCTGGGCCTGCTTGGAGGTGCCGGCGAAGGACTGGTCGATCTTCGGCTCCTCGCCGGTGGTGGCCTTCCAGTGCTCGATGAACTTCGGGTTGATCTCTGCGAACAGTTCGCGCGCTACGTCATAGGACGCGTTGAGCAGCGGCGGAGTCTGCGCCTGGGCGGCGGCGCCGAACAGGCTGGTGGACAGGGCGGTGGCCAGCAACAGTTTCTTGAGCATCGAAAACGTCCTTCGCGCAAGCGGGCAATCGGGAGTGGCCAGGCGGCCGTCTGGGTGGGGATTCTGCGGGATAGCCATATGCTATGAAAATACGGAATTCTCATAGTGATATAGCGATTTAGAATAAGTGCGCGGGGCCGTCAGTTCGGGTCGAGCCGGGGGCATTCTCAGGCCTGCGGAGGCTGGCCGGATTGTTCACCCTCGGGCTTCTCGCCTCTTCCCGGCGTGCCCTGGCCCACATCGCTGGCCTTGTCGTGCAGGCGCTCACCCTGATGGCGCAGATCGCCGACGCGGCCCGGTGCTACGCCGGGCTCTTCGTTCTCGCGGGTCTCCTCCGCGGGCGACGGCTCGGCTTGGGTCGGGGTGTGCTGCGCATGGTGTCGGTCGCCGGTTGCCATGAAGAGCGCTCCTGCGGGGCTGCGTGGACGGGCTGAGCAGGGGACCGGAAGGGCGGCGCGCAGGTTCCGGGTATGCGGCGAGCTGCGGCTCAGGGCGCGTGGCTGCAGCGCAGCTCCGCGTATGGCTGGCCGGGTGCGTAATCGCCGGGCACCCGCTCCACCACCTGGGCGCCGGGCGCGATCCGGAAAGGCACCGGTGGTGTGGTCGAGCGCACTTCGGCCGGAACCTGGAACTCGCAGACGACGGTCTGTTCGCCATGGTTGATCACCTTGACCGCCCGGACCCCGAGCAATTCGCCGTCCAATGCCTGCAGCGGTTTGCCCATCGGCTGGACGTCAATCTGCAGGCCCTCCTGGTGGAGGATGATCTCGGGCTCGGCATTCTGGGCGAACAGGGGCAGGGCGAGGGCGAGGCCGCAGAGGGTGGACAGTGGCCGGAACATGGCGGATTTCCTTGCTGACGAATACCCGCCTTTAGAAGGCTGTGCGGCTGTTGGGTTCGCGCGGGGCGAATTTCAGCGCGTGGAGCCTGTCGGTTACCAGGAAGATCAGGCGGCCGCGAGGCGGGAGGAAGTGATGCGAGAGATGCGCTGGGGTGCCGTGATGCTGCTGGGGTTGCTCCTGGCAGCCTGTGGCGACGGGAACGGGGAGCGGGACCGACCTCCCGCAGCGCCGGCCATGCAGCCGGGCAACCCGGCCGCCGAGGGGGCGGATCGACCCGACCTGCATGGGGAGGAGGCCGGGACCGAACGCTGACCCCGGCGTAACCGACCCGTCAGCCGATGCTGATCGGCGGCAGTTCCGGCAGGGTCACGGTCTGCTGGCTGCGCGGGGCCAGGATCTCCGCCTCGCCGTCGACGACGATCTCGTCCCGCTGGTTGACCACGCGGGTGCCGATGCGTACGCGGAACTTGGGCAGTTTCTCGAGGATTTCCAGCTGCACGGTGAGGGTGTCGCCGAATTTCACCGGGCGGGTGAACTTCATGGTCTGGCCCAGGTAGATGGTGCCGGGTCCGGGCAGGGTGCAGGCCACTGCCGCGCTGATCAGTGCGCCACTGAACATGCCATGGGCGATGCGCTCCTTGAACATCGTGCCGGCGGCGAACTCCGCGTCCAGGTGCACCGGGTTGCGGTCGCCGGACATGGCGGCGAACAGCTGGATGTCCTTCTCACCGACGGTCTTGCTGTACGTGGCCTTCTGGCCGACTTCGAGCGCCTCGTAGGGAGTATTGGTGAGTTGGGTCATGCGATCTCCTTGGGGTGGCAGGACTGCCGGTTGGCCAGGGCGGCCTCCAGCCAGTCGAGCAAAAAGGCTATGACATCCGCGCGGTTCGTTTCGTGCAGCAGTTCGTGGCGGGCGTCGGGGTAGAGCTGAGCGCTGACGCGTTCCAGGCCGGCACGGCGCAACGCGTCGACAAGATCCAACTGACGCCGTCCGTCACTGACCGGGTCACGCTCGCCGCCGATCACCAGCAGCGGCAGGTCGTGGGGGATTTGCGCCAGGTTTGCCACCGGCGTGATCTCCAGCAGGCCGCCGAACAGGTCGATCCACAACTGGTTGGTGCAGCGAAAACCGCACAGCGGATCGGCCAGGTAGGCGTCGACCGAGGCGGGGTCGCGGCTCAGCCAGTCATGGCGAGTGCGGTTGGGACGGAACGCCTTGTTGAAGGCGCCGAAGGTCAGCCATTCCAGCAGCGCGCTGCGTCCATGCGGGCCCTGGCGCCAGCGTTCCAGGCGTGCGACCAGGCGTCCCAGCCGATAGAGCGCCGGCGACTGGTAGTTGGAGCCGGACAGCACCGCGCCGGCGAAGCCTGCGCCATGACGCAGCAGATAGGCCTGCGCCAGGTAACTGCCCATGCTGTGGCCGAACAGGAGCAACGGGACCTGCGGATGGCAGGCGCGCAGGTGCAGTTCGAGCTGGTGCAAATCCTCGAGGACGCGCCGCCAGCCGTCATGGTCGGCGTAATGGCCGAGCAGGCCCTGCCGCTGACCGGTAACGCCGTGGCCGCGCAGGTCCGGTGCGTAGAGCGCAATGCCGCGCGCGGCCAGCGCCTGGCCAAGTTCGGCATAGCGTGCGCCGTGTTCGCTCATGCCGTGGATCAGCAGCAGCGCAGCGCGCGGCGGCTGGTCCGCGCTCCACTGATTGACCTGGAGGGCAACACCGTCGCTGGCTGGCAGGGTAAAGGTGCGCATGGCGCGCGCTCCGCTGAATAAAGAGACGCATTGTAGGTAGGCTGCCGAACGCTGCCCAGCCCGGGGGTGTGTGCGCTGTCCCGCAGTTTGCGGTTTGCGCTCCGCCGGCGGGCTGCTACCTTGCTCCGGGTCATACCGGATGGCCTGTTGCAGGGGTGCCGGCGGGCGAAATCCGGCGGCTGCTGCGGAGGCTGTATCTCGTGACTGGATGTCAATTCTCAGTCATTAACGAGACTGCAAGGCTTGATTTTGGCTATGGATGGCCTTTTGCAAAGCTGATACTCTCGCGGCGCTTAGGGGCTCTGCACCGGGCTCTCGGCCACCGAATAATATCAACCAACCGTCACTGCCGACGGTGAAGACAAGCTGTAGCTTAGGAGTGGGCTTTCCATGACCGAACATTACTGGAAGGACAAGTATCCGGCAGGCGTGCCTGCGGAGATCAATGCCGATGCGTTTCCGAACATCCAGGCCGTTCTGAAAGAGTCCTGCCAGCGCTTTGCCAACAAGCCCGCGTTCAGCAATCTGGGCAAGACGCTGACCTATGGTGAGCTCTACGAGCTTTCCGGTCGCTTCGCTGCCTGGCTGCAGCAGCACACCGATCTGCAACCGGGCGACCGCATCGCCGTCCAGCTGCCGAACGTGCTGCAGTATCCCGTGGTGGTGTTCGGCGCCATGCGTGCCGGCCTCATCGTGGTCAATACCAACCCGCTGTACACCGCGCGGGAAATGGAACACCAGTTCAACGACGCCGGCGCCAAGGCGCTGGTGTGCCTGGCCAACATGGCCCACCTGGCCGAGGAAGTGCTGCCGAAGACCGGCGTGAAGCACGTCATCATCACCGAAGTCGGCGACATGCTGCCGCCGCTCAAGCGCCTGATCGTCAACGCCGTGGTCAAGCACGTGAAGAAGATGGTGCCGGCCTACCGCCTGCCACAGGCCGTCAAGCTCACCGACGCCCTGGCCAAGGGCAAGGGCGTGCCGGTGCGCGAGGCCAACCCGGGCAACAGCGAAATCGCCGTGCTGCAGTACACCGGCGGCACTACCGGGGTGGCCAAGGGCGCCATGCTCACCCACCGCAACCTGGTGGCCAACATGCTGCAGTGCAAGGCACTGATGGGCGCCAACCTGGGCGAGGGCTGCGAAGTGGTGATCGCGCCGCTGCCGCTGTACCACATCTACGCCTTTACCGTGCACTGCATGATGCTGATGCTGACCGGCAACCATAACGTGCTGATCACCAACCCGCGCGACCTGCCGGCGATGATCAAGGACCTGGGCAATTACAAGTTCACCGGTTTCATCGGCCTGAACACCCTGTTCGTGGCCCTGTGCAACAACGAGGACTTCCGTCGCCTGGACTTCTCGAGCCTGAAACTGACCCTTTCCGGCGGCATGGCCCTGCAACTGGCCGCCGCCGAGCGCTGGAAGGAAGTCACCGGTTGCGCCATCTGCGAAGGCTACGGCATGACCGAAACCAGTCCGGTGGTGTCGGTCAACCCGGTGCAGAACATCCAGGTCGGCACCATCGGTATCCCGCTGCCCTCCACCCAGTGCCGCGTGATCGACGACGAAGGCAACGTGCTGCCGTTCGGCGAGCGCGGCGAGCTGTGCGTCAAGGGCCCGCAGGTGATGAAGGGCTACTGGCAGCGCGAGGAAGCCACCCGCGAAGTGATGGACGCCGAAGGCTGGCTGCGCACCGGCGACGTGGCGATCATCCAGGACGACGGCTACATGCGCATCGTCGACCGCAAGAAGGACATGATCCTGGTCTCCGGCTTCAACGTGTACCCGAACGAGCTGGAAGACGTGCTGGCCACCCTGCCGGGCGTGCTGCAGTGCGCGGCCATTGGCGTGCCGGACGAGCGTTCCGGCGAGACCATCAAGATGTTCGTGGTGGTCAAGCCGGGCGCCAGCCTGACCAAGGAGCAGGTGCTCAAGCACATGCACGACAACGTCACCGGCTACAAGCGTCCCAAGCTGGTCGAGTTCCGCGACAGCCTGCCGACCACCAACGTCGGCAAGATCCTGCGTCGCGAGCTGCGTGACGAAGAGCTGAAGAAGCTGGCCAGCGCCTGATTGCTTCCTCCGCATCCACAAAACCCCGCTTCGGCGGGGTTTTGTGTTTTTGGGGAATGTCAGCGGTCGTTGTGTCCCAGGTTGCGCTGCGGGTCGATGCGATCCCGCACGCGCTGCTTGAGCTCCTTGGCTTCCGGGAAGCCACCGTCGGCCTTGCGTTCCCAGATCTGCTCGCCGTCGCAGGTGATGCGAAACACCCCGCCGGTGCCCGGTTCCAGGCTGACCCGGCCAAGGTCGTCGGCAAAGGTGCTGAGCAGCTCCTGGGCCAGCCAGGCGGCTCGCAACAGCCAGTGGCACTGGGTGCAGTAGGTGATGACGATTTCCGCTTTCGGCCGCTGCATGGTGGTTACCTGTAAGAGGGAGTGGCGGCCAGTTTACCGCCGCCACGGCTGCGGCGAACCGCTGGCCACTGGTCTATAGATAGGGGGAATCCAGCAGGGAGGGCCATCCCATGAAAGGCGCCGAAGCCTACGTCAACGACCAGTGGAATACCTGCGGGCTGACGCATCTGCCCAGGGATGCCTGCGCGCTGCTGGTGCAGCTGCACTTCATCATTCCGCGCGATACCCAGTTCACCAGTTTGCTCAACGAGATCAGCGCCGTCTGCCGGCGGCACCTGCAGGAAGCCTACCCCGGGCGCAGTGTGCATGCCGACCCGGTGGTGGGCTCGGTGGTGGGTGATGGCAGCGGTGACGGCATCACCCTGCGCTTCCACGTCGGGCCGGCGCAATCGTAGGCTGGTCAACGCATGGCGTTCGTAGCCGGCACGGCGGGTTCGGCGGCCGGAAAAGCGCCGACCGCCCTACCGGCCAATCGCGTGCCTCAGCGTAGGGTGGTCAACGCAACGCGTTGGCCACCGTCTCGCGTCCTGCGCCGACCGCCTTACACCGGTAGGGCCTTGCGTGCCGGGGCCTGTGTAGCCTCGGTCCAGGCGCGCAGATCCGCGCCGCCGGGGTTCTGGAACACGCGCAGGCCGAACTCGGGCAGGATCGCCAGCATGTGGTCGAAGATGTCCGACTGGATGCTTTCGTACTCGGCCCAGGCCACCGTGTTGGTGAAGCAGTAGATCTCCAGCGGCAGCCCTTCCGCGGTGGGCGCCATCTGGCGCACCAGGAGGGTCATGCCCTGGTGGATCCCCGGGTGGCTGCGCAGATAGCGCTCCACATACGCACGGAAGGTGCCGATGTTGGTGACGCGCCGGGTATTCACCGGCTCGCGACCGGCTTCGGCCAGCTTGGCGTTCCAGTCGTCGATCTCGCGGCGCTTGTTGACCAGGTAGTCCTGCAGCAGGTTGAAGCGATACAACCGCTCGCGCTCCTCGCTGTCCAGGAAGTGGATGCTCTGCTCGTCGATCAGCAGGCTGCGCTTGATGCGCCGGCCGCCTGACTCCTGCATGCCACGCCAGTTCTTGAAGGGGTCGGTGATAAAGCGCTTGGTCGGGATGGTGGTGATGGTCTTGTCCCAGTTCTGCACCTTCACGGTGTGCAGGGCGATGTCGATCACGTCGCCGTCGGCGTTGAGCTGCGGCATCTCCACCCAGTCGCCGACGCGCACGATGTCGTTGGAGGTGATCTGCACGCTGGCCACCAGCGACAGCAGGGTGTCCTGGAAGATCAGCATCAGGACCGCGGCCATGGCACCCAGGCCGGAGAGCAGGATCAGCGGCGAGCGGTCGATCAGCGCGGCGATCACCAGGATGGTGGCGATTGCGTAGATGGCGATCTTCACCACCTGCAAATAGCCCTTGATGGGCCGGCGCTGCGCATCCGGGCGGCGCTGGTAGAGGTGGTTGACGATATTCAGCGCGGCGCCCAGTGCCAGGGCCACGGTGAGAATGATGAATCCCGCGCAGACGTTCTGGGTGACCGTGACGGCAGCCTGGGGCAGACCCGGCACGGCAGTCACACCGCCGGTGATGATCAGCGCCGGTACCACGTTGGACAGTCGGCGGATCAGCCCGAAGTCGTCGAAGGCGCCGGTCTTCAGTAGTGAGTACAGGCCGCGCACCAGGATGCGCTTGACCAACCAGTTGGCAATCGCCGCCAGCAGCAGCAACGCGCTACAGGCAACCAGGGTTTGCAATTCGGGATGGCTGCGCAGCCAGTCGAGCCCTAAGGCCAGCTCTTCTTGCATGTGAGTCTCCAGGTGAAGGGTGTAATCAGGGGCGGTAGGCGCCGATGAAGATGGCCGGATCGATGCGCACATCGTTGAGGCTGACGTTCCAGTGCAGGTGCGGGCCGGTGGAGCGGCCGGTGCTGCCCACCTTGCCCAGCACCTCGCCGCGCGCCAGGCGCTGTCCGACCGTCACATCGATGGCCGAGAGGTGGCAGAACATGCTGATCAGCCCGCGGCCATGGTCGACGAACACTGTCTGGCCGTTGAAGAAGTAGTCGCCGACCAGGGTCACCTCGCCAGCGGCGGGCGCCTTCACCGGCGTACCGGCCGGTGCGGCGAAGTCCAGGCCCGAATGCGGATTGCGCTCCTCGCCGTTGAAGAAGCGCCGCAGCCCGAACGGCGAGGACAGCGGGCCGTCCACCGGCCGGTCGAAGTACAGGTTGCTCGGCTGGAAGGCGCTGAAGCGCCGGTACGCCTCCTGCTGTTCGGCCAGCTCGCGGCCGATCCGCGCCAGGGCTTCCGGGCCGGGGTTGACCTGTTCCTTGTTTTTCAGGGTGATGTGCTGCTCGCGGTAAGCGCGTGCGCCGACCTCGAAGCTGCGCGGCTGGCCATCCACCAACAGGGTCTGCGCGCCGGCGGGCGTTTGCAGCGGCACGCCGACGATGGCGATCCAGCGCCGGCCGTCCTCGCGAATCACCAGCGCCGGCTTGTTCTGGTAGCTCACCTGGGGCGCGTGCGGAGCATCGCCCAGGTCAACCACGGCGACGCCCCCGGGGACCGGTTTGTCGAGCAGGTGGGAAAGAAAGCCTTCGGCATGCGCCGGCAGGGCGAGGCAGAGCAGCAGGGTCAGCAGAGTGCGCATGGGAACCTGTGGGAAATAACGAACGCGGGGGACTTTATCATGGCTGCGGATGGCAGGCCGCTGCAGCCGCCCAAGCGGACTCGCCTTTTGTGGGAGCGGACTCGTCCGCGAGCTTCCTGCAGGCATCCATCAAAAGCGCGCGGATGAATTCGCTCCGACGGGAGCAGCAGCGGACCGCTCCTACCGTCCTGGTGAGACGGCGGGCAGGCGGATCTCCACGCGCAGCCCGCCCAGCGGACTGGCCTGCAGCTGCCATTCGCCGCGCCAGGCGCTGATGATGTCGGCGACGATGCCCAGTCCCAGTCCATGGCCCTCCAGCCCCTCGTCCAGGCGGGCGCCGCGCTGGCAGACGGTATCGCGGCGGTCGACAGGAATTCCCGGGCCGTCGTCGTCGACGCGCAGGCGGTAGCCATCCGGCAGCGTCGCGATGCCCAGGCGAACCTGGCTGTGGGCCCACTTGCAGGCGTTGTCCAGCAGGTTGCCGAGCAGCTCCAGCATGTCCTCGCGTTCCCAGGGAAGGTGGCAATCGGGCGGGGCCTGCCAGTCCAGTTTCAGGTCGCGGCGATGGATGGCCGCCAGGGTGGCGAACAGTGCCGGCAGCTCCTGCGCGCAGTCGAAGCCGCCGCCCGCCTGTCCCTCGCCGGCCAGGCGGGCGCGGCTGAGTTCGCGGGTCACCCGCTGGCGAATCTGGCCCAGTTGCTCCTCCAGCTGCTGGCGCAGTGCCGGCTGGGCGGCCAGCGCCTCGCTGTCCAGCAGGCCGGTCAGCACTGCCAGCGGCGTCTTCAAGGCATGGCCGAGATTGCCGATGGCATGGCGCGAGCGTTTCAGGGTCTCGTCGGTCTGCGTCAGCAGATGGTTGATCTGCGTGACCAGCGGCTGCAGTTCCTGCGGCACGTGGGTATCCAGCTGGGCGCGGCGTCCCTGCTGCAGCTCGGCGATCTGCGCGCGGGCGCTTTCCAGCGGGCGCAGGGCGGTGCGAACCGCCAGGCGCTGCAGCAGCCCGAAGGCCAGTAGCGCCACGCCCAGCAACGTCAGTCCACCGAGACGGACCTGTTGAAAGCTGTCGAGGATCGGGGTGTAGTCGTGGGCGACGCTGATGTGCAGGGGCTGACCGCCGCGCCGGTAGGCGGCGCGGTAGACCAGCAGACGCTGGTCCTGCGGCCCGTCGACCAGTTCGGGGTGCAAGCCGTCCTGCGTGGGCCAGTCGAGATCGCTGTCCCACAGCGAGCGGGAACGCCACTCGTGGCTGTCGCTGTCGATGCGGAAGTAGTGGCCGGAGAATGCCCGCTGATAGCGCGGGCCGAGGCGCTGGCTGTCCAGCTGCAGGCCGTTGGCTCCGGGAACCAGCGCCACCAGCAGGCCTTCGGTCTCCTCGCGCAGGTCGGTCTCCAGGCTGCGGCGCAGCCCCGCTTCGAACAGCCACAGACTGGCCTGCAGCAGAATCAGCCCGACCACCAGCAAGGCGGCGATCAGGCCCAGGCCGAGACGGTGCTGCAGGGAGTTCATTGCCGCGTTCCGAAGCGGTAGCCCTGGCCGCGGCGGGTTTCGATGATCTCGCGGCCCAGCTTGCCGCGCAGGCGGTTGACCAGCACCTCGATGACGTTGGAGTCGCGTTCGGTTTCGCCGTCATACAGGTGTTCGGCCAGCTGGGACTTGGACAAAAGTTGACCGGGATGCAGCATGAAGTAGCGCAGCAGGCGGAACTCGCCGGCGGTCAGCGCGATGGCCTGTCCGTCGCGCCGGCACTCCTGGCGCGCCTCGTCCAGCTCCAGTCCGCCGGTCGCCAGCAGCGGCTGGTTGGCCAGGCCGTGGGCGCGGCGCAGCAGCGCCTGGATGCGCAGCTGCAGTTCCTCCGGATGGAAGGGCTTGGTCAGGTAATCGTCGGCGCCGGCCTTCAGGCCATCGATGCGCTCGGCCCAGCTGTCGCGGGCGGTGAGGATCAGCACCGGCGTGGCCAGGCCCTGGGCGCGCCAGGCGCGCAGCACTTCCAGACCGGGTTTGCCGGGCAGGCCCAGGTCCAGCACGATCAGGTCATAGGGCTCGCTGGCGCCCTGATGCTCGGCGTCGCGGCCGTCGGCCAGCCAGTCGACGGCGTAGCCATGACGTTGCAGATCGGCCAGCAACTGGTCGGCCAGCGGCACATGGTCTTCCACCAGCAGCAGGCGCATCAGTCCTCCTTGTCCTTGAGCAGCTCGCCATTGGCGGCGTCCAGCTCGATGTCGCGCACCTCGCCCTGGCGGGTCAGCAGTTCCAGCTCGTAGATGTAGCGGCCATGCTCTTCCTCCAGCTCGGCTTCCAGCAGGCGGGCGCCGGGGTAGCGCTCCAGCAGCGGTTGCATGAGTGCATCCAGCGACTGGATGGTCCCTTCGCGGCGCAGGCGCAGGGCTTCATCCTGGTTCAGGTCACGACCGGCCATTGCCGGCGTGGCGACGAGCAGGGCAGCGAGCAGCAGGGGAAGGGGGCGTGGCATGGCAAATGACTCGTGTGAGGAAAACGTCACGGCCGCCGCGCATCGTAGGGTGGATCACGCTTCATCGATCCACCATCGCGCCGGCCAGGCGCGGCCGGTCTGGCGCGATGGTGGACAAAGAAGGCGATGCCCACCCTACAGGTCCGTGCGGGCCGCGTCAGTCGTCCTTTTGATTCTCCAGGACTTCGCCGGTGGCGGCGTCCAGTTTCAGGTCCCATTGCTGATTCTGGGCATCGCGCAGCTCCACCTTGTAGAGGTAGCGGCCATTCTCTTCCTCGAGCTCGGTTTCTTCCACCTTGGCGCCGGGGTGCTGCTTGAGTGCGGTTTCGTTGAGCGACTCGAACGACTGGATGGTGCCGGCATCGCGCAGCTTGAGCGCTTCGTCCGGGCCGATGTCGCGGTCGGCGGCCAGCGCCAGGTTGGCGCCGAAGGTCAGGGTAGTGGCGGCGAACAGCAGGGTGAGGGTCTTGCGCATGGTTGTGGTCTCCATGGGTTGCTTTGACGAACACAGGTTAGGGAAGGCGGCTTAACTGAAGCTGAAAGGCGATACCGCGCGGGCCGGCCTAGTGCTGGTCGACGGAGGCCGTGATGACTCCTCCCCAGGCGCGGCCTGCCCCACGGCGAGACCACGGGGCCAATTGACGCACCCGTGGGTGCGGGGATATACAGCCCCCCTCGCCCGTGCGCGGGCATACCTTGAGATAGACAGGGGTTGTGATGAACGGTTTTACCCGGGCGGGATTGTGGATCCTGGTGCTGAGTTCGGTGGTGCTCACCCTGTCGCTCGGCGTGCGACATGGCTTCGGCCTGTTCCTGGCGCCGATGAGCACGGATTTCGGCTGGGGCCGTGAGGTATTTGCCTTCGCCATCGCCCTGCAGAACCTGATCTGGGGCCTGGCGCAGCCGATCACCGGCGCGCTGGCCGATCGCTTCGGCGCTGGCCGTGCGGTGCTGGTGGGCGGGCTGTTCTATGTGGTCGGCCTGGTGCTGATGGGCATGGCGGAAACCCCGCTGGGCCTGTCGCTGAGCGCCGGCGTGCTGATCGGCCTGGGGCTGTCCGGCACCTCCTTCTCGGTGCTGTTGGCCGCCGTCGGACGCGCTGCCACCCCGGAAAAGCGCAGCATGGCGATGGGTATCGCCGCCGCGGCCGGCTCCTTCGGCCAGTTCATCATGCTGCCCGGCACCCTGGGGCTGATGGAGTGGCTGGGCTGGTCGGCGGCCTTGCTGGCGCTGGGCGCGCTGGTGGCGCTGATCGTGCCGATGGGCGCCGCCCTGCGCGAAGCGCCGGCGCCGCGCCAGGCACACCAGCAGACGCTGGGCGAGGCGCTGAGCGAGGCCGCTCGTCACCCCGGCTTCTGGCTGCTGTCGGTGGGCTTCTTCGTCTGCGGCTTCCAGGTGGTGTTCGTCGGTGTGCACCTGCCGGCCTACCTGGTGGACCAGGGCCTCGGCGTTCATGTGGGCACCACGGTGCTGGCGCTGGTCGGCCTGTTCAACATCGCCGGCACCTATGGCGCCGGCTGGCTGGGCGGGCGCATGTCCAAGCCCAGGCTGCTGGTGGCCCTGTACCTGCTGCGTGGCGTGGTGATCACCGCGTTCTTCTACCTGCCGCTGAGCGAGATGTCCGCCTACCTGTTCGGCATGGCCATGGGGCTGCTGTGGCTGTCGACCGTGCCGCTGACCAACGGCACGGTGGCGACCCTGTTCGGCGTGCGCAACCTGTCGATGCTGGGCGGCATCGCCTTCCTGTTCCACCAGCTGGGCTCGTTCATGGGCGGCTGGCTGGGCGGCTACCTGTATGACCTGACCGGCAGCTACTCGCTGGTCTGGCAGATTTCCATCCTGCTCAGCCTGATGGCGGCCCTGCTCAACTGGCCGGTGCGCGAAGTGCCGGTGGCCCGCCTGCAGACCGGAGGGGCGAGCGCATGAGCCGGGGCGCCTGGCTGAAGACCGCTCTGCTGATCGGCCTCGGCCTGCTGCTGGCCCTGGCCTGGTGGGGCTGGACGCGGGGCGGGCTGGCACTGTTGCAGACGGGAATGAGCTGTTAGCTAGCCATTGGGTGGCGGTGGACAAGAAAGACGTTGTCCACCCTACGCTCCCGACGGTAGGGCGGTTAGCGCTTCTCTGGCCGCCGCGGGCCCCGCACCGGTGTTAGGCGGACAGGCTAGAACGGCGCCGGGCTTTCGAAGCGCAGCCGCTCGCCGGTGACCGGGTGGGTGAGCACCAGCAGACTGGCGTGCAGGCACAGGCGGTCGTGGGCGGCCAGGGCTTCTTCGTGGGCATATAGGCGGTCGCCGAGCAGCGGATGGCCGATGCTCAGCATGTGTACGCGCAACTGGTGCGAGCGGCCGGTGACCGGCGTGAGTTCCACGCGGCTGTAGTGCCCGCAGCGTTCAAGCACGCGCCAGAAGGTCAGGGCATGCCGGCCCAGTTCGTGGTCCACCACATGGCGCGGCTTGGTCGGCGGGTCGTAGCGCAGCGGCAGTTCGATCCGGCCGCTGTCTAGCTCCGGTTCGCCCCAGCACAGGGCGGTGTAGGCCTTCTCGGTTTCCCGGTCATGGAACTGCCGGGACAGCTCGCGGTGGCTGTCGGCGTCGCGGGCCAGCACGATCACCCCCGAAGTCTCCCAGTCCAGGCGATGCACGATGCGCGCCTCGGGGTAACCGTTTTCCTGCAGGCGGGTCACCAGGCAATCACGGTTGTCCTCGGCGCGCCCGGGCACGGAGAGCAGCAGGGTGGGCTTGTTGATCACCAGCAGGGCGTCGTCCTGGTGGAGGATCTCGATATTCGACAGGGGCATGGGACAAATCCGTAAAACGAGGCGAAGGCGGACGTGTCCGCGCAGGATGCGTGCGGGATTGTAGGAGGGGCTGTAGCCGCGATAAAGGGGCAGTGCCAGATTGGCCGCGTGTACGGTCGCGCATGGCCGGCCGCACCTTGCAGTGCGTTGGTGGATCGGTAATGCGTGATCCACCCTACGGGCGTAGGGTGGACAACGTTTTCTTGTCCACCATCGCGCCGGAACGGCGCGCGGAATATCAACGATCCGGCAGTGGAATGTTCACTTCCAGGATCGAGCAGTTGTCGTGGTCCTCCAGGCTGACCTGCACCTTGTCGTCGCTGATGTTCACGTACTTGCGCACGACGGCGATCAGTTCCTTGTGCAGGGCCGGCAGATAGTCGGGTTGCACCCGCTGGCCGCGTTCGTGGGCCACGATGATCTGCAGACGCTCCTTGGCGATGGAGGCGGTTTGTTTTCTCTCACGCTCGCGCAGCAGGTCGAAAAAGCTCATTTAGCGGCCTCCGAACAGACGTTGCAGGAATCCCTTCTTCTGCGCGTCGATGAACCGGTGCGGGACCTCCTTGCCCATCAGGCGGTCCACCGCGTCGCTGTAGGCCTGGCCGGCGTCGCTGTGCTCGTCGAGGATGACCGGCACGCCCTGGTTGGAGGCCTTGAGCACCGACTGGGATTCGGGAATCACGCCTAGCAGGCGAATGGCGAGGATCTCCTCGACGTCGTCGACGCCCAGCATCTCGCCCTTGTCGACGCGGGTGGGATCGTAGCGGGTCAGCAGCAGGTGTTCCTTGATCGGCTCCTCGCCGCGCTCGGCGCGTCGCGACTTGCTGGACAGCAGGCCCAGCATGCGGTCGGAGTCGCGCACCGAGGACACTTCCGGGTTGGTCACCACGATGGCCTCGTCGGCGTAGTACATGGCCAGGTGGGCGCCGCGCTCGATGCCGGCGGGGGAGTCGCAGATGACGTACTCGAAGTTCTGGGACAGTTCGTCCAGCACGCGGCCGACGCCGTCCTGGGTCAGCGCCTCCTTGTCGCGGGTCTGACTGGCGGCCAGCACGTAGAGATTCTCCAGGCGCTTGTCCTTTATCAGCGCCTGGTGCAGCGTGGCGTCGCCGTTGATGACGTTGACGAAGTCGTAGACTACCCGGCGCTCGCAGCCCATGACGAGATCCAGGTTACGCAGGCCGATATCGAAGTCGACGATGACGGTTTTGTGCCCTCGCAGGGCGAGTCCGGTGCCCAGTGCGGCGCTGGTAGTGGTTTTACCCACGCCTCCCTTGCCGGAAGTAATAACGAGGATCTTGGCCAAGGTAAATCACCCCTGAATGAGTAAAACGGGAACTTCGAGAACCGAAAGGGTGGCGTCCTTTCCGGGTCATCCGACCTGTAAAAACCGCGAAACAACTTTCAAAGCCGGTGGATATTCAATAAATCCCCCGTGAGACTGATATGCACGCCCTGTCCCCAGAAGGGGCTGCGGCGCAAATCTTCAGCCACCTTATACCGCCCGGCGATGGAAACCAGTTCGGCATTCAACTCCTTGCAGAATATCCGCGCCTTGCCATCGCCCTTGATGCCGGCCAGTGCGCGTCCGCGCAGGGGTCCGTAAACATGGATATTGCCGTCCGAGAGAAGTTCCGCCCCGGGACTCACCGGTCCGATCACGATCAGATCGCAGCCTTGGGCGTAGACCTGCTGGCCGCCGCGCACCGGCCGGTGGATGACCTTGCTCGGCCGAGCCACCTCACCCTGGCTGGCCTCATCGCTCGGCTCCAGGGCGCGCCCGCTGGCGCTGCTCGTGGGAATTACCGGGACATCGAGTTCGGAGGCCAGGCTCATGTCATCCTGGCGGTCCGTGCGCACCGCGAGCGTCTGCAGGCCATGTTGCCGGCAGATCGCGATGAGTTTCTGCAGATCGACGGGAATGGACGCGTCGTGCAACTTGTCCAGGGCAAGAATCAACGGGGTGTTATCAAAGAACTTGGGTGCCTGGGCGACTTTGTCCGCCAGTTGGCGTTCGAGCCTGGCGAGGTCGTAACGGGCCAACTCCAACAGGGTAATGGCTAGCATGCTGCCCTTGAGTTGGAATACCGCGTCCTGATCCTGGCTCATCATTTGCCCGCTTCGGTAAATGACGGGACTTATAGCGGGAAATACAGGGCTTTTCCAAGGGTGAATACGCATTTTGGACAGCCGGGTTTCTGGCGTCGTTTTTCTGTGGGCCGGGTTGTCCACTGCTTCTCTTCGGTGCCCCCTAAAGCTCGCGAGTAAATTTGCTCCCACGGGTGCCGTGCGGTGCTTCTGTTAGGGGCGGACTTGTCCACGAGCTTCTTCGCTCCCGTAGCTGGCCGTGCTGCGCCGCTCCAAAAATCCCCATTTCCCGGTAACATGCCGCACTTTTACGCAATCGAGTCCTGGCATGGAACGTTCACCCTTTCGCACCTACTACCTGCATCCGCGCTTCTGGCCGTTGTGGTTCGGCCTGGGCTTGCTGTGGTTGATCGCGCAGCTGCCTTATCCGCTGCTGCTGCGCATGGGGCGAGTGGCAGGGTGGGGGTTGTACCAGTTTGGTGGCGAACGCCGCACCATCGCTCGCCGTAACCTGGAGCTGGCCTTCCCGCAGATGAGCGAGGCGGAGCGCACGCGACTGCTCAAGGAGAACTTCGCGTCCATGGGCATCGCCTTCTTCGAGATGGCCATGAGCTGGTGGTGGGCCAAGCCGCGCCTGGCGAAGCTGGCGCATGTCGAGGGGTTGGAGCACCTTCGCCAGGCTCAGGCGGAAGGCCAGGGCGTAATCCTCATGGCGCTGCATTTCACCACCCTGGAGATCGGCGCCTCGTTGCTCGGCCAGTTGCATACCATCGATGGCATGTACCGCCAGCACAACAACCCGGTGTTCGACTTCGTCCAGCGCCGCGGCCGGGAACGTCACAACCCGGATGCCACCGCCGTGGAGCGCGAAGATGTGCGCACCATGCTCAAGGTACTGCGCGCCGGCCGGGCCATCTGGTACGCACCGGATCAGGACTATGGCCGCCGACAGAGCATTTTCGTGCCGCTGTTTGGCATCCCCGCCGCCACCGTGACCGCCACCACCAAATTCGCCCGCCTGGGCCGCGCCCGCGTCATTCCCTTCACCCAAGAGCGCCTGGCCGACGGGTCGGGTTACCGCCTGGTGATCCATCCGCCGCTGGATAACTTCCCCGGCGAGAGCGAGGAAGCTGATTGCCTGCGCATCAACCAGTGGATCGAGCAGGCGGTGGCCCAGTGCCCCGATCAGTATCTCTGGTCGCATCGCCGCTACAAGACCCGTCCCGTGGGCGAGTCCAAGCTCTACGCCCCTCGTACCCGCAAGCGTAAGCGCAGCCGTAACGTGCGCCGCGAGTAATCGCCGAGAAGGCACTGTAGTGGCCTACTGATCCCGGACACCGATTTAGGCGAAAATCCTCGCTATTAA
>NZ_JBOY01000070.1:0-32434 GCF_000647775.1 Pseudomonas sp. RL
CGCTTGGCCAGACCTTCGGCGATCGCCGTCTTGCCGACCCCCGCCTCGCCCACCAGCAGGGGATTGTTCTTGCGACGCCGCGCCAGGATCTGCGCGACACGCTCCACCTCCGGCTCGCGGCCGACCAACGGATCGATGCGCCCCTGGCGCGCCAGCTCGTTGAGATTGGTGGCATAGGCATCCAGGGGATGACCAGCACTGCTGGACTCACCGCCCTCCTCGTCCTGCATGTCCTCGTTATCCGCGTGGTCGGCCTGGCCAGGCACACGCGAGATGCCATGGGCGATGTAGTTGACCACATCGATGCGCGCCACGGTCTGCTGCTTGAGCAGGAAGACTGCCTGGCTCTCCTGCTCGCTGAAGATCGCGACCAGCACGTTGGCACCGGTCACTTCCCGCTTGCCGGAGCTCTGCACATGGAAGACGGCGCGTTGCAGAACGCGCTGGAAGCCCAGCGTCGGCTGGGTTTCCCGCTCCTCGTCATGCGGCGGAATCAGCGGCGTGGTCGAATCGATGAACTCCCGGAGGTCATGACGCAGCTTGTCCAGGTCGGCCCCACAAGCACGCAGCACACTGGCTGCCGCCTCGTTATCCAGCAAGGCAAGCAGCAGGTGTTCGACAGTCATGAACTCGTGACGTTTGGCCCGCGCCTCTTTGAACGCCAGATTGAGGGTGACTTCGAGCTCTCGGTTCAACATGGCTTACCTCCCCACGCGGCCGGATTCAGCCGTCCTTCTCGATCTCACAGAGTAGCGGATGCTGGCATGTACGGGCGTATTCGTTGACTTGCTCGGCCTTCGTCTCGGCGATATCGCGAGTGAACAATCCGCAGACAGCCCGGCCCTCGGTGTGCACGGTCAGCATGATTCTTGTTGCCTGTTCCCGATTCAGCGCGAAGAACCGCTCCAATACCTCCACCACGAAATCCATCGGGGTGTAGTCGTCGTTATACATGACGACCTTGTACAGAGGCGGCGTCTGCAGTGCCGGCCTGGCCTCTCCGACGAGCAGGCCGGAATCGTCATCTTCATGCCAATCGGGACGGTCCTGATTGAATGTTAGTCGAATCTGCTGATCTGCTTGCATGCTCGGAAAGGGGATCAAAAAGCTGACAGGTGATGGGTTTGACCGGCGTCTCAGCCGCCCGCTCACTTCCTTGACTCTCGGGAAATCGGTGATACAAACAAAGTGTACCCCTTCGGGTAACCGGTGGTTCCATGCCACGGCCGTTTCGCCTTCACATGGAATTGAAGTCGATGATACTCCAGTGATGGAGTCCTTTGCAGAGGGAAAATCAGCATGCTCAGCGGTAAGGTCAAGTGGTTCAACAACGCCAAGGGCTACGGGTTCATCGTTGCTGACGGCCGAGATGAGGATCTGTTCGCCCACTACTCAGCAATCCAGATGGACGGATACAAGACACTCAAGGCCGGCCAGCCGGTCCACTTCGAAATACTCCAGGGTCCCAAGGGCCTGCACGCGGTGAACATACGCTCGATCGCCTCCGTCGAGGTTGCGTCCCCCGTCACCAAGACACCGCAGACACAAGGCGCCTGACGCCAGGACGGTACAAAACCAATAAAAAAGCCGACCCTTGCGGGTCGGCTTTCTTTTGCGTGCCGAAACAGTCTTACATGTGCTTGATCATGGCGTCGCCGAAGGCGGAGCAGGACAGCAGAGTCGCGCCGTCCATCAGACGCTCGAAGTCATAGGTGACCGTCTTGGCGCCGATGGCACCGTTGGTGCCCTTGATGATCAGGTCGGCGGCTTCGGTCCAACCCATGTGGCGCAGCATCATCTCGGCGGAGAGGATGATGGAGCCCGGGTTGACCTTGTCCTGACCGGCATACTTCGGCGCGGTGCCGTGGGTCGCTTCGAACATGGCCACGGTATCGGACAGGTTGGCGCCAGGCGCGATGCCAATGCCACCCACCTCGGCCGCCAGGGCGTCGGAGAGGTAGTCGCCGTTCAGGTTCAGGGTGGCGATGACATCATACTCGGCCGGACGCAGCAGAATCTGCTGCAGCATGGCGTCAGCAATGGCGTCCTTTACCACGATGGTCTTGCCGGTATTGGGGTTCTTGAACTGCATCCACGGGCCGCCATCCAGCAGCTCGGCGCCAAACTCGTCACGCGCCACCTCGTAGCCCCACTCCTTGAAGGCACCTTCGGTGAACTTCATGATGTTGCCCTTGTGAACGATGGTCACAGAGCTGCGATCGTTGTCCACGGCGTACTGCAGCGCCTTGCGCACCAGACGCTTGGTGCCTTCCTGGGAAACCGGCTTGATGCCGATGCCACAGTTTTCGGTGAAGCGGATCTTCTTGACGCCCATTTCCTCGGTGAGGAACTTGATGACCTTCTCGGCCTCGGGGCTGCCAGCCTTCCACTCGACACCGGCATAGATGTCTTCGGAGTTTTCGCGAAAGATCACCATGTCCACGTCGCCAGGCTTCTTAACCGGGCTGGGCACGCCTTCGAACCAGCGCACCGGGCGCTGGCAGACATACAGGTCCAGCTCCTGACGCAGCGCCACGTTCAGGGAACGGATGCCGCCCCCGACCGGAGTGGTCAGCGGGCCCTTGATCGACACCACATAGTCACGCACGGCTTCCAGGGTTTCCTTGGGCAGCCAGGTGTCCTGGTCGTAGACCTGGGTGGCCTTCTCACCCGCATAGACTTCCATCCAGGCGATCTTGCGCTTGCCGCCGTAGGCCTTCTCCACGGCAGCATCGACGACCTTGATCATTACCGGGCTAATGTCGACGCCAATGCCGTCACCCTCGATAAAGGGAATGATGGGGTTGTTCGGCACATTGAGGGTCATGTCGGCGTTGACGGTGATTTTGTCACCGTTCGCGGGGACCTGGATCTTTTGGTAACCCATGCTGGACTCCATTTCGTTGGATGAGTGTTTCCGCGCCAGAGCTTAGCCAATTGCCCCCCCGGTGGAAACTATACCCTCGTCGCACGCCGCCCCACCCGGAGATGTCCCGCCCGGCCGCCTTTGCCCCGCTTACAGAGAGATAGGGGCCTTGTGATATAGTTCGCCGCCGCGGGAGCATAGGGACATCCCAGTCTGACTGAAGTAACCCGCTTCATGGTCGAAAACTACCCCTTCTTGACCATCCGCAGACATCCGCCTTTCAGCCTGGATGCGCCTTGGATCGCCGCAGAGGAACTGCTGGCGCGCATCACGGCTTTCGCAACCACAGCACCCACAAGGGCTCGATTCGAAACATGTCCAATCGCTCGATCATCTATACCATTACCGACGAAGCACCCGCGCTAGCCACCTACTCCCTGCTTCCGATCATCAAGTCCTTCACCCACTCCTCCGGCATCCAGATAGAAACACGCGACATCTCCCTCGCAGGACGCATCCTCGCCACTTTCCCCGACTACCTGACCACCGAACAGCGCATCGCCGATGATCTGGCCGAGCTGGGCCAGATGGCTACCACTCCCGATGCCAATATCATCAAGCTCCCCAACATCAGCGCCTCGGTTCCGCAGCTCAAGGCCGCCATCAAGGAGCTGCAGCAGCAGGGTTATGCGCTGCCCGATTACCCCGAGGCACCGAGCAACGACACCGAGAAGGACGTCAAGGCCCGCTACGACAAGATCAAGGGTAGCGCCGTGAACCCGGTGCTGCGCGAAGGCAACTCCGACCGCCGCGCACCGCTGTCGGTCAAGAACTACGCACGCAAGAACCCGCACAAGATGGGCGCCTGGAGCGCCGACTCCAAATCCCACGTGGCTCACATGGAGGCGGGTGACTTCTACGGCAGCGAGAAAGCCGCTCTGATCGAAGCCGCTGGCAGCGTGAAGATCGAACTGGTTGCCGCCGACGGCAGCGTTCGCGTCCTGAAGGAAAAGACCAAGGTGCTGGCCGGCGAGATCATCGACGCCTCGGTGATGAGCAAGAAGGCCCTGCGCAGCTTCGTGAGCGCGCAGATCGAAGACGCCAAGAGCACCGGCGTACTGTTCTCCGTGCACCTGAAGGCCACCATGATGAAGGTCTCCGACCCGATCATGTTCGGCCAGTTCGTCGAAGCCTATTACGACGCCGTGCTGACCAAGCACGCCGACGCGCTGAAGGCGGTCGGTTTCAATGCCAACAACGGCATCGGCGACCTCTACACCCGCATCAAGACGCTGCCCGCCGAGAAGCAGGCCGAGATCGAAGCAGACATCCAGGCCGTGTACGCGTCCAGCGCCAAGCTGGCCATGGTCAACTCCGACAAGGGCATCACCAACCTGCATGTGCCGAGCGACGTGATCGTCGACGCCTCCATGCCGGCGATGATCCGCGACTCCGGCAAGATGTGGAACGCCGAAGGCAAGCTGCAGGATGCCAAGGCGGTGATTCCGGACCGCTGCTACGCCGGCGTGTACCAGGTCGTGATCGAAGACTGCAAGGCCAACGGCGCATTCGACCCGACCACCATGGGTAGTGTCCCGAACGTCGGCCTGATGGCGCAGAAGGCGGAGGAATACGGCTCCCACGACAAGACGTTCCAGATCCCGGCGGACGGCACCGTGCGCGTCACCGACCTGAACGGCAACCTGCTGCTGGAACATGCCGTGGAAGCCGGCGACATCTGGCGCATGTGCCAGGTCAAGGACGCACCGATCCAGGACTGGGTCAAGCTCGCCGTGACCCGCGCGCGCCTGAGCAACACCCCGGCGATCTTCTGGCTGGACAGCAACCGTCCGCATGACGCCCTGGTCATCGAGAAGGTCCAGCAGTACCTGAAGGACCACGACACCACCGGCCTGGACATCAGCATCCTGTCCCCGGTCGAAGCCACCCGCGTGTCCCTGAAGCGCATCCGCGAAGGCAAGGACACCATTTCGGTGACCGGCAACGTGCTGCGTGACTACCTCACCGACCTGTTCCCGATCATGGAGCTGGGCACCAGCGCCAAGATGCTGTCCATCGTTCCGCTGATGAGCGGCGGCGGCCTGTTCGAGACCGGTGCCGGCGGTTCCGCGCCCAAGCACGTCCAGCAGTTCAACGAGGAAGGCTACCTGCGCTGGGATTCGCTGGGCGAGTTCCTGGCCCTTGCCGCCTCCCTGGAGCACTTGGGCAACAGCTACGGCAACAGCAAGGCGCTGGTACTGGCCAAGACCCTGGACCAGGCCACCGGCCAGCTGCTGGACAACAATAAGTCCCCGGCTCGCAAGGTCGGCCAGATCGACAACCGCGGCAGCCACTTCTACCTGGCCCTGTACTGGGCGCAGGCCCTGGCCGAGCAGACCGAAGACCTGGAGCTGCAAGCCCAGTTCAGCGGTCTGGCCAAGCGCCTGACCGAGAACGAAGCCCGAATCGTGGCCGAGCTGAACGATGCCCAGGGCAAGCCTCAGGACATCGGCGGCTACTACCAGCCGAACTTCGAGCTGGCCAGCAAGGCCATGCGTCCCAGCGCGACCTTCAATGGCGCGTTGGCACAGCTGGCCTGAGTTCGCAGCCTTGCCGGTGAGCTGTCATCGGCAACAAAACCCCGGCCTCGTGCCGGGGTTTTGCATTTCCCGCCTCTCGCTCGCCCTGTGACGACAAGCGCGTATAATGCCGCTCCCCTGAAGAACCTCGGAATGAGCGGATGAACTGGCACGCCCACGTCACAGTCGCCACCGTCATCGAAGACAACGGCCGATTCCTGCTGGTCGAAGAGCAGCAGCGTGGCCGCCTGGTGCTCAATCAGCCCGCCGGCCATCTGGAGCCTGGCGAAAGCCTCATCGAAGCCGCCCTGCGCGAAACCCTCGAGGAAACCGGCTGGACGGTGGAGATCCAGGGGCTGGTAGGGGTCGGTCTGTACACCGCCCCCAGCAACGGCGTCACCTATTACCGCACCACGTTCTTCGGCCGGCCACTGAGTCATGATGCCCAGCGCCCGCTGGATACCGGCATCGAGCGCGCCCTGTGGCTGACGCCCGCCGAAATGCAGGCCGAGGCCGAGCGCCTGCGCAGCCCGTTGGTCGCCAAGGCGGTCGAGCACTACCTGGCCGGCCACCGCTACCCCCTCTCGCTGATTTTCTGAAAGGTTTCTCCGTGAACGGCAAACGCATCATCGTCGGCATGTCCGGAGGCGTGGACTCCTCCGTTTCCGCCCTGCTCCTGCAGCAACAGGGTTATCAGGTCGAAGGCCTGTTCATGAAGAACTGGGAAGAGGACGACGGCACCGAGTACTGCACCGCCAAGGAAGACCTCGCGGACGCGCAGGCCGTCTGCGACAAGCTGGGCATCCACCTGCACACGGCCAATTTCGCCGCCGAGTACTGGGACAACGTGTTCGAACATTTCCTGGCCGAGTACAAGGCGGGGCGCACGCCGAACCCGGACATCCTGTGCAACCGGGAAATCAAGTTCAAGGCGTTCCTCGATTACGCGCTGACGCTCGGCGCCGACCTGATCGCCACCGGCCACTATGTGCGCCGCCGCGATGTCGATGGCCGCAGCGAACTGCTCAAGGGCCTGGACCCGAACAAGGACCAGAGCTACTTCCTGCACGCCGTGGGCGGCGAGCAGATCGCCCGCAGCCTGTTCCCGGTGGGCGAACTGGAAAAACCCCAAGTACGCGCCATCGCCGAACAGCACGGCCTGGCCACCGCCAGGAAGAAGGACTCCACCGGCATCTGCTTCATCGGCGAGCGTCGCTTCAGCGATTTCCTCAAGCAGTACCTGCCCGCCCAGCCCGGCGACATCGAGACCACCGACGGCGAGGTGATCGGCCGCCACCACGGCCTGATGTACCACACCATCGGCCAGCGTCAGGGGCTGGGCATCGGCGGTCTGAAGAACGCCAGCGAAGAGCCCTGGTACGTACTGGAGAAGGACCTGGCGCGTAACGTGCTGATCGTCGGCCAGGGCGAGCATCCCTGGCTGTTCTCCCGTGCCCTGCGCGCCTCGGAGATCTACTGGGTCAATCCCGTCGAGCTTGCCGAGCCGCGCCGTCTGACCGCCAAGGTGCGCTACCGCCAGCAGGATCAGGCCTGCACCCTGGAGCGCACCGAAGATGGCTATCGCGCCGTGTTCGACGCGCCGCAGCGCGCCGTCACCCCTGGCCAGTCGGTGGTGTTCTACGACGGCGAGGTCTGCCTGGGCGGCGGCGTCATCGAACTGGCCGAGCCCTGGTTCCCCCGCACCGGAGCACGCGCATGAATCGCACCCAGGAACAGCTGATCGCCCTGGGGGCCGTGTTTACCGCCGCCATCCAGGTGGACCGCCTGGCACGCACCGGACAGTGCAACGAAGCCGCCGTGGCCTGCCTGGTCGGCAGCCTGCTGGCGCGCAACCCGCAAAGCACCCTGGAGGTGTTCGGCGGCGACGACCTCAACCTGCGCGACGGCTATCGCGCGCTGGCCAGCACCCTGGAGCGTACGCCGGCCAGCCTGCCGCGCGACTCGCTGCGCTACGCGCTGACCCTGCTGGTCCTCGAGCGCCAGCTGGACAAGCGCGGCGATCTGATGGACCTGATCGGCAAGCGCCTCGGCCAGATCCAGCAGCAGGTCGAGCACTTCGGTCCGACCCATGAGAACGTCATCGCCTCCTTCGGCGCGCTGTACCAGGACACCCTGTCCACCTTCCGCCAGCGCATCCAGGTGCAGGGCGACATGCGCTACCTGCAACAGAGCGCCAATGCCGCCAAGATCCGCACCCTGCTGTTCGCCGGCGTGCGCGCCGCGCGCCTCTGGCGACAGCTGGGCGGCAGCCGCTGGCAACTGGTGTTCAGCCGCCGCAAGCTGCTCAAGGAGCTCTACCCACTGCTACGCAGCGCCTGACTTCCCACATCACGGGCGCCCTGGCTACCGATCTTTCGGGTATGCTATGCGCCCTGTTTTTTCTGCCCGATTGCCGAGATAACCCCATGCAGCTCTCCTCGCTCACCGCGGTTTCCCCCGTCGATGGCCGTTACGCCAGCAAGACAAACGCTCTGCGCCCGATCTTCAGCGAATTCGGCCTGATCAAGAACCGCGTCCTGGTGGAAGTGCGCTGGCTGCAGCGCCTGGCCCAGCACTCCGGTATTCCGGAAGTGGCCCCCTTCTCTGCCGAAGCCAATGCGCTGCTGAACAGCCTGGCCGAGAACTTCCAGCTGGAGCATGCCGAGCGCGTCAAGGAATTCGAGCGCACCACCAACCACGACGTGAAGGCCGTGGAATACCTGCTCAAGGAGCAGGCCAAGCAGCTGCCGGAGCTGGCTGCCGTCAACGAATTCATCCACTTCGCCTGCACCAGCGAGGACATCAACAACCTGTCCCACGCGCTGATGCTGCGCGAGGGCCGTGACAGCGTGCTGCTGCCGCTGATGCGCCAGACCACCGAGGCGATCCGCGAACTGGCGATTAAGTTCGCCGACGTGCCGATGCTGTCGCGCACCCACGGCCAGCCGGCATCGCCCACCACCCTGGGCAAGGAAATGGCCAACGTCGTCTATCGCCTGGAGCGCCAGATTGCCCAGGTGGCCGCCGTGCCGCTGCTCGGCAAGATCAACGGTGCCGTGGGCAACTACAACGCTCACCTGTCCGCCTATCCGGACGTGGACTGGGAAGCCAACGCCCGCGAATTCATCGAGCAGGACCTGGGCCTGGCCTGGAACCCCTATACCACCCAGATCGAGCCGCACGACTACATCGCCGAGCTGTTCGACGCCATCGCGCGCTTCAACACCATCCTCATCGATTTCGACCGCGACGTGTGGGGCTACATCTCCCTCGGCTACTTCAAGCAGAAGACCGTGGCCGGCGAGATCGGCTCGTCCACCATGCCGCACAAGGTCAACCCGATTGATTTCGAGAACTCCGAAGGTAACCTGGGCATCGCCAACGCGATCTTCCAGCACCTGGCCAGCAAGCTGCCGATCTCCCGCTGGCAGCGTGACCTGACCGACTCCACCGTTCTGCGCAACCTGGGTGTCGGCTTTGCCCACAGCATCATCGCCTACGAAGCCTCCCTCAAGGGCATCGGCAAGCTGGAGCTGAACGCCGTACGCATCGCCGAAGACCTGGACAACTGTTGGGAAGTCCTCGCCGAGCCCGTGCAGACCGTGATGCGCCGCTACGCCGTGGAAAACGCCTACGAGAAGCTCAAGGAACTGACTCGCGGCAAGGGCATCAGCCCGGACGGCCTGCAAACCTTCATCGACACCCTGGATATTCCCGCCGAGGCCAAGGCCGAGCTGCGCAAGCTGACCCCGGCCAACTACATCGGCAACGCCGTGGCCCAAGCCAAGCGCATCTGAGCCGCGCCTGTTCAAGGACGCCCGGCCGCGCCGGGCGTTTTTTATTTCCGAATCCCGCTCCGCTCGAAAGAGCAAGGTGTTAGCAATGACTTCTAATACTCCACTTCAACTTCTGGGCGGTATCAGCGTGCAGCAATTCCTGCGCGAGTACTGGCAGAAGAAGCCCCTGCTGATTCGCCAGGCGATTCCTGATTTCCAGAGCCCGATCAGCCCGGACGAGCTGGCCGGCCTGTCGCTGGAAGAAGAAGTCGAATCGCGCCTGGTGCTGGAGCACGGCGAACACCCCTGGGAGCTGCGCCGCGGCCCCTTCGCTGAAGACACCTACCAGAACCTGCCCGAGCGCGACTGGACCCTGCTGGTACAGGCCGTCGACCAGTTCGTTCCGGAGGTCGCCGAGCTGCTGGAGCACTTCCGTTTCCTGCCCAACTGGCGCATCGACGACATCATGATCAGCTACGCTGCGCCGGGCGGTGGCGTCGGGCCGCATTACGACAACTACGACGTGTTCCTGCTGCAGGGCTACGGCAAGCGCCGCTGGCGTATCGGCCAGATGTGCGACAGTGAAAGCCCACTGCTCGAACACGCCGACCTGAAAATTCTTGCCGATTTTGCCGGCACGGATGAATGGGTGCTGGAACCGGGCGACATGCTCTACCTGCCGCCACGCCTGGCCCATTTCGGCACCGCCGAAGACGAGTGCATGACCATTTCCGTAGGCTTCCGCGCCCCCAGCGCCAGCGAAGTACTGACCCATTTCACCGACTTCCTGGCCCAGTTCATCCCCGACGAAGACCGCTACAGCGATGCCGACCTGACGCAACAGGACGATCCCTACCAGATCCAGAGCGATGCACTGGTGCGCCTGAAGAAACTGCTGGCAGAACATATGGGCGATGAGCGCCTGCTGCTCACCTGGTTCGGCCAGTTCATGACCGAGCCGAAGTACCCCGAGCTGGTCGCGGGCCCTGACATCGACGAGAACGAACTGCTGAACGCCCTGGAGGACGGTGCCGTGCTGGTACGCAACCCAAGCTCGCGCCTGGCCTGGAGCGAAATAGACCTCGGCCTGTTGCTGTTCGCCAGCGGCCAGAGCCGCCTGCTGCCCGCCGAACTGCGCGATCTGCTCAAGCTGATCTGCTCCGCCGACGCCCTGCATCAGGACAATCTCGGCCAATGGCTGGGCAATGACGAAGCGCGTACCCTCCTCCTGGAGCTCGTCAAACAGGGGAGTCTGGAGCTGGCCGATGAAGAATGAGCTGAGTGTCCGCGTCGCCGACTGGCAGAAGGACAATGCCGAACTGCGCCGTATCCGCGAAGCGGTGTTCATCAACGAACAATCGGTGCCGCCGGAGCTGGAGTGGGATTCCGATGACCAGGAGGCCACCCACTTCCTGGCCTGCACAGGCGACTATCCCATTGGCACCGCCCGCCTGCTGGCCGACGGCCATATCGGCCGGGTCGCCGTGCTCAAGGACTGGCGCGGCAGCGGCATCGGCGCGATGTTGATGAAGGCGGCCATCGAGAAAGCCGAGCAGGCGGGTCTGACTCGCCAGTACCTCACCGCCCAAGTGCACGCCACTGCCTTCTACGAGCGCCTGGGCTTCCGGGTGGTCAGCGAGGAATTCCTCGAGGCGGGCATCCCCCATGTCGACATGGTCCGACACAGCAACTGAGCGGGCCCTGAAATGCGGACGGAGCACTCCGTCCGCTCAAGGAGAATCTGCATGCACCTGCGTCCAGCCGTCATAGCCCTGCTGTTGACTCTTTCCCAGCCCCTGTTTGCCGCCACGGCCCTGATACCGCTGCAGCACCGCACGGCCGAGGAGCTGCTGCCAGCCGTCCAGGCACTGCTCGACGAAGGCGAGACGCTGGCCGCCCATGATCGCCAGCTACTGGTGCGTGCCAGCCTGGAACGCATCAATGAGTTGCGGGGTGTTGTCAACCAGCTGGACGCGCCGGCTCGCCAGCTGCTGATCAGCCTGGACACCAGCCCCGACCAGCAGCCCCGTTACCGAGTGGTGACCCACCCCGCCCTGCCGGCGCAGAGTGGCGCCCCTGCCCCTCGCATCCTGACGGCCGGACAGCCCCACCGAACCCTGCAGATCCGCGCCAGCGAAGGTCGCCCCGCGTTCGTGCAACTCGAGCGCAGCGAACCCCGGCTCGGCTTCAGCGCCGACCTGGACGGCCTGCCCTACCTGCAAAGCCAGGAAACGGAAAGTGGCATCGCCCTGCAACTGGTGGCCAGACTGACCGGCGACGCGGGCGTGCAACTGGACCTGAGCGCCCGACGTACCGAGATCGACCCCGCTCTGTACGGGGCCCGAGATACCCTGCTGGGCGAAACCCACGTCACTGGTCGCCTCGGGGAATGGATCGAGATCACCGGCGAGGAGCTCACCGCCACGCACAACCGGCTGGCCACCCGCTCCGCCCAGGCGCAACCGCTGCGCATCCGCGTGGACGCTCTCGAATGATGTGCGGACAACCCTGAAAGCAAAAATGTAGTGCCGCAAAAAAAACACTACAAAACGTTTGACTCGCCTGTCGTTCCATCGCATCATGCGCCCGCTCCCGCTAACCAGGAGGCTCTTTTCGAAGAGCAGCCCGAAGCGACTCAAGCCAACCAGCCGGGTCTCTTCGTGCCGATTCAGCCTTACCGGGCGATCGACGAGGTTGCGACTGGAACGTAGTCGTCCCGAGGGACGGGGAAGCCTTGGATCCACAGCCCTTTCCTGCATATTTCCTATGCAGATCGCAGATGCTGTAGTACCTCTGCTCGCTCCCTACCTGCACGACCTCGTTTCCGTCCATCCTCCTCCAGGTTGCATGAGCCGCCCGTCGCACGACCTTGCTCAGGTCGACCGGGAGTCGGTGAAAGACCAACCCATTGTGAAGGATTGACCATGTCCGCTTATCAAAACGACATCAAGGCGATCGCCGCCCTGAAAGAGCAGTACGGCAGCAGCTGGAGCGCCATCAACCCGGAATCCGTCGCTCGCATGCGCGCCCAGAACCGCTTCAAGACCGGTCTGGAAATCGCTCAGTACACCGCTGACATCATGCGCAAGGACATGGCCGAGTACGACGCCGACTCGTCCGTATACACCCAGTCGCTGGGTTGCTGGCACGGCTTCATCGGTCAGCAGAAGCTGATCTCCATCAAGAAGCACCTGAAGACCACCAACAAGAAGTACCTGTACCTGTCCGGCTGGATGGTTGCCGCGCTGCGCTCCGAGTTCGGCCCGCTGCCCGACCAGTCCATGCATGAGAAGACTGCCGTATCCAGCCTGATCGAAGAGCTGTACACCTTCCTGCGCCAGGCTGACGCCCGTGAGCTGGACCTGCTGTTCACCGCTCTGGACGCTGCCCGCGCCGCTGGCGACAAGGCCAAGGAAGCCGAGATCCAGGCTCAGATCGACAACTTCGAAACCCACGTGGTACCGATCATCGCCGACATCGACGCCGGCTTCGGTAACCCGGAAGCCACCTACCTGCTGGCCAAGAAGATGATCGAAGCGGGTGCCTGCTGCATCCAGATCGAGAACCAGGTTTCCGACGAGAAGCAGTGTGGCCACCAGGACGGCAAGGTAACCGTCCCGCATGCCGACTTCCTCGCCAAGATCAACGCTGTTCGCTACGCGTTCCTGGAACTGGGTATCGACAACGGCGTGATCGTCGCCCGTACCGACTCCCTGGGTGCCGGCCTGACCAAGCAGATCGCCGTGACCAACGAGCCGGGCGACCTGGGCGACCTGTACAACTCCTTCCTGGATTGCGAAGAAATCTCCGCAGCCGAACTGGGCAACGGCGATGTCGTGATCAAGCGTGAAGGCAAGCTGCTGCGTCCGAAGCGTCTGCCGTCCAACCTGTTCCAGTTCCGCAAGGGCACCGGCGAAGACCGCTGCGTGCTGGACTGCATCACCAGCCTGCAGAACGGCGCCGACCTGCTGTGGATCGAAACCGAGAAGCCGCACGTTGGCCAGATCAAGGGCATGGTTGACCGCATCCGCGAAGTCATCCCGAACGCCAAGCTGGTGTACAACAACAGCCCGTCCTTCAACTGGACCCTGAACTTCCGCCAGCAGGTGTTCGACGCCATGGTCGCCGAAGGCAAGGACGTTTCCGCCTACGACCGCGCCAAGCTGATGAACGTGGAGTACGACGACAGCGAACTGGCCAAGCTGGCTGACGAGAAGATCCGTACCTTCCAGCGCGACGGTTCCGCCAACGCAGGCATCTTCCACCACCTGATCACCCTGCCGACCTACCACACCGCGGCCCTGTCCACCGACAACCTGGCCAAGGGCTACTTCGCCGACCAGGGCATGCTGGCCTACGTGAAGGGCGTGCAGCGTCAGGAAATCCGCCAGGGTATCGCCTGCGTCAAGCACCAGAACATGGCTGGTTCTGACATCGGCGACAACCACAAGGAGTACTTCGCTGGCGAAGCGGCTCTGAAGGCAAGCGGCAAGGACAACACCATGAACCAGTTCCACTAAGGAACCGGCTCACGCCCGGTCGGCCCGTCCGGCCGGTGCGACTGTCCAGACAAGGCCCCGGTAGCGATACCGGGGCCTTGTCGTTTCCGTATCCGGGTCTAGGCTAGTCACCCACCGGCGCCTTCCGCCGCACCGGCACCCGGGAGCCTGGCCATGACCGATATCGCCACCCTTTCCCACCACTGGGCCTTTGCCGTGTTCCTAGCCGGCGTCCTGGGCCTGTGCGCCTTCATGCTCGGCGTCTCCAGCCTGCTCGGCGGCAAGTCCTGGGGCCGCAGCAAGAACGAACCTTTCGAGTCCGGCATCGTTTCCACCGGCAGCGCCCGCCTGCGCCTGTCCGCCAAGTTCTATCTGGTCGCAATGCTATTCGTGATCTTCGACGTCGAGGCGCTGTTCCTCTTCGCCTGGGCGATCTCGGTACGCGAAAGCGGCTGGGCCGGCTTCATCGAAGCGACCATTTTCGTGGCAATCCTGTTGGCGGGCCTGGTTTATCTGGGGCGGATCGGCGCGCTCGACTGGTCACCCAGCCGTCGCCGCGCGCGTCAGGCGACGCACAAACAATGAGGCATGGGTGATGCGATACAACCTTGTGCGGATCGATCCGGAGGCGGCCAACCCGCGCTACCCGATCGGTGAACGCTCGACGGTAGGCGATCCGCTGGAGGATCAGGTCCACCGCAGCATCTTCCTGGGCAAGCTTGAGGAGGTGCTCAACGGCGCGGTCAACTGGGGTCGCAAGAACTCCCTGTGGCCGTACAACTTCGGGCTTTCCTGCTGTTACGTGGAAATGACCACCGCCTTCACCGCACCCCATGACATCGCCCGCTTCGGCGCCGAGGTGATTCGCGCATCGCCGCGCCAGGCCGACTTCATGGTGGTGGCGGGCACCTGCTTCATCAAGATGGCGCCCATCATCCAGCGGCTCTACGAGCAGATGCTCGAGCCGAAATGGGTGATCTCCATGGGCTCCTGCGCCAACTCCGGCGGTATGTACGACATCTACTCGGTGGTACAGGGCGTCGACAAGTTCCTGCCGGTGGATGTCTACGTGCCCGGCTGCCCGCCCCGTCCGGAGGCCTTCCTGCAGGGGCTGATGCTGCTGCAGGAGTCGATCGGCCAGGAACGCCGTCCGCTCTCCTGGGTCATCGGCGATCAGGGCGTCTATCGGGCGGAAATGCCCTCGCAGCGGGAACGACACCGTGAACGGCGCATCCAGGTCACTCAACTGCGCAGTCCCGATGATGTCTGAGCCGAAACAGTCGACGCCCCCCGGCGGAACGCTGCACATTCCGCCCTATCAGGCGGATGATCGCGGCATTGTCAGCGAGCTTCACGCTCGTTTCGGCGCCGACGCCTTCACCGAGCAACCCACCCTGACCGGCATGCCGGCGCTCTGGGTGGCACGCGAGCGGCTGATCGAGATCCTGCGCTTCCTGCGCCAGTTGCCCCGCCCCTATTCGATGCTCTATGACCTGCACGGCATGGACGAGCGCCTGCGCACACGCCGCCAGGGACTGCCCCCGGCCGATTTCAGCGTCTTCTACCACCTGATGTCGCTGGAACGGAACAGCGACCTGATGCTCAAGGTCGCGCTGCTGGAGGATGATCTGGAGCTGCCGAGCGCCACCGGCGTCTGGCCGAACGCCAACTGGTACGAACGGGAAGTCTGGGACATGTTCGGCATCCGCTTCAGCGGTCACCCGCTGCAGACCCGCATCCTCATGCCGCCGACCTGGGAAGGCCACCCGCTGCGCAAGGACTACCCGGCCCGCGCCACGGAGTTCGACCCCTACAGCCTGACCGCGGCCAAGCAGGATATGGAACAGGAGGCGCTGCGCTTCCGTCCCGAGGACTGGGGCATGCGGCGGCACGGCGCCCACGAGGATTTCATGTTCCTCAACCTGGGCCCCAACCATCCCTCGGCCCACGGCGCCTTCCGCATCATCCTGCAGCTGGACGGCGAGGAGATCGTCGATTGCGTGCCGGAGATCGGCTACCACCACCGCGGTGCCGAGAAGATGGCCGAGCGCCAGAGCTGGCACAGCTACATCCCCTACACCGACCGCATCGATTACCTGGGCGGGGTGATGAACAACCTGCCCTACGTGCTGGCCGTGGAAAAACTTGCCGGCATCCGGGTGCCCGACCGGGTGGACGTGATCCGCGTGATGCTCGCCGAGTTCTTCCGCATCCTGAACCACCTGCTGTTTCTCGGCACCTACATCCAGGACGTCGGTGCCATGACCCCGGTGTTCTTCACCTTCACCGATCGCCAGCGGGCCTATCAGGTGGTGGAGGCGATCACCGGCTTTCGCATGCACCCGGCCTGGTTCCGCATCGGCGGTGTGGCGCACGACCTGCCGCGCGGCTGGGACACCCTGGTGCGCGAGTTCCTCGCCTGGATGCCCCGGCGCCTGGACGAGTACGAGAAGGCCGCCCTGAAGAACAGCATCCTGATCGGACGTACCAGGGGAGTGGCCTCCTACACCACCCGCGACGCGCTGGACTGGGGCGTGACCGGCGCCGGCCTGCGCGCCACCGGCTGCGACTTCGACCTGCGCAAGGCCCGTCCCTACTCCGGTTACCAGCACTTCGAGTTCGAAGTGCCGCTGGCCGTCAACGGCGATGCCTACGACCGCTGCCTGGTGAAGATGGGCGAGATGCGCGAGAGCCTGAAGATCATCGAACAGTGCCTGCGCAACATGCCGGAAGGGCCCCACAAGGCCGACCATCCGCTGACCACGCCGCCGCCGAAGGAACGCACGCTGCAGCACATCGAGACGCTGATCACCCACTTCCTGCAGGTCTCCTGGGGGCCGGTGATGCCGGCCAACGAAAGCCTGCAGATGATCGAGGCGACCAAGGGCATCAACAGCTACTACCTGACCAGCGACGGCAGCACCATGAGCTACCGCACGCGCATCCGCACCCCCAGCTTCCCGCACCTGCAGCAGATTCCCTCGGTGATCAACGGCAGCATGATCTCCGATCTGATCGCCTACCTGGGCAGCATCGATTTCGTGATGGCCGACGTGGACCGCTGACCATGAGCCAGACCCTGATCCAGACCGACCGATTCACCCTGAGCGAGGCCGAACGGCAGGCCATTGAGCAGGAAAAACAGCACTTCGAGGACCCGCGGGCCGTTTCTATCGAGGCGCTGAAGATCGTGCAACAACAGCGTGGCTGGGTGCCGGACGGCGCCTGCGAGGCCATTGGCGCACTGCTGGGCATCCCTGCCAGCGACGTGGAAGGCGTGGCCACCTTCTATAGCCAGATCTTCCGCGTACCGGTGGGCCGCCACATCCTGCGCGTGTGCGACAGCATGACCTGCTTTATTGCCGGTCACGAGACGCTGCTCGTCCGCCTGCGTGACCAGCTCGGCATCGAGCCCGGGCAAACCAGCGCCGATGGCCGCTTCACGCTGCTGCCGGTGTGCTGCCTGGGCAACTGCGACAAGGCGCCCACGCTGATGATCGATGACGACACCTACGGCAACGTGAGCGCCGACGCCCTCGCCCGGCTGCTGGAGGCCTATCCATGAAACTCGCCTCTCTCGGTCCCGCCAACCGCGTACCACGTGCCGAAGACACCCATCCGCTGACCTGGCGCCTGCGCGAGGATGGCGAACCGGTGTGGCTGGACGAATACCGCCGTACCAACGGCTACCAGGCGCTGCGCAAGGCCCTCGACGAGCTGACCCCGGCTGCCACCGTGCAGGCGGTCAAGGACTCCGGCCTCAAGGGACGGGGCGGCGCAGGCTTTCCGACCGGGGTGAAATGGAGCCTGATGCCCGCCGACGACACGCGGAACATCCGCTACCTGCTGTGCAATGCGGACGAGATGGAACCCAACACCTGGAAGGACCGGCTGCTCATGGAGCAGCTGCCGCACCTGCTGGTGGAAGGCATGCTGATCAGCGCCCACGCGCTGCGAGCCGGTCGCGGCTACATCTTCCTGCGCGGCGAGTATGTCGACGCGGCGCGCATCCTCAACCGCGCCCTGGCAGAGGCCCGCGACGCCGGCCTGCTGGGCCGCAACATCCTCGGTAGCGGCTTCGATTTCGAGCTGTTCGTGCACACCGGCGCCGGCCGCTACATCTGTGGCGAGGAAACCGCGCTGATCAATTCGCTGGAAGGCCGCCGCGCCAACCCGCGCGCCAAGCCGCCCTTCCCGGCCAGCGTCGGCGCCTGGGGCCGACCGACCTGTGTCAATAACGTGGAAACCCTGTGCAACGTGCCGGCGATCATCCTGCACGGCGTGGACTGGTACCGCTCCCTGGCCCGCTCCGGCAGCGACGACATGGGCACCAAGCTGATGGGCTTCTCTGGCCGGGTCCGCACGCCCGGCCTGTGGGAACTGCCCTTCGGCATCAGCGCCCGCGAGCTGTTGGAAACCCACGCCGGCGGCATGCGCGATGGCCATAAGCTCAAGTGCTGGCAGCCCGGCGGCGCCGGCACCGGCTTCCTGTTGCCTGAACACCTGGACGCCCCGATGCATGCCGGCGGCATCGCCGCGGTCGGCACCCGCATGGGCACCGGATTGGCACTTGCCGTCGATGCGTCGGTCAGCATGGTGTCGCTGTTGCGCAACATGGAGGAGTTCTTCGCCCGCGAGTCCTGCGGCTGGTGCACGCCGTGCCGCGACGGCCTGCCGTGGAGCGTAAAGATCCTGCGCGCGCTGGAGCAGGGCCAGGGCACGCCCGAGGACCTGCACGTGCTCGGCGAACTGGTCGAGTTCCTCGGCCCGGGCAAGACGTTCTGTGCCCACGCGCCGGGCGCGGTGGAACCGCTGGGTAGTGCCCTGAAGTACTTCCGCGACGAGTTCGAAGCCGGCATCGCGCCCTCGGCACGCCCGCGCGCGCGGCACGCCGAAACCTGAGGAGAAACCGCAACCCCGCTGCGGCGGACAGGAAGGACAGCAGCATGGCCACCATTCATGTAGACGGACAGGCATACGAGGTCGACGGGGCGGACAACCTCCTGCACGCCTGCCTGTCGCTCGGCCTCGACATTCCCTACTTCTGCTGGCATCCGGCGTTGGGTAGCGTCGGCGCCTGCCGCCAGTGCGCGGTGAAGCAGTTCCGCGACGAGCACGATACCCGGGGCCGGCTGGTGATGTCCTGCATGACGCCGGCCAGCGACAACACCTGGATCTCCATCGCCGACGAGGAAGCCCGCGCGTTCCGCGCCAGCGTCGTCGAGTGGCTGATGATCAACCACCCGCACGACTGCCCGGTATGCGAGGAAGGCGGGCATTGCCATCTGCAGGACATGACGGTGATGACCGGCCACAGCCGGCGCCGCTACCGCTTCAGCAAGCGCACCCACGCAAACCAGGACCTCGGACCGTTCATCGGCCACGAGATGAACCGTTGCATCGCCTGTTACCGCTGCGTGCGCTACTACAACGACTACGCCGGCGGCACCGACCTGGGCGTATTCGGCGCCCATGACAACCTGTACTTCGGCCGCGTCGAGGACGGCCCGCTGGACAGCGAGTTCGCCGGCAACCTCACCGAGGTCTGCCCGACCGGGGTATTTACCGACCGAACCCACTCCGAGCGCTACACCCGCAAGTGGGACATGCAGTACGCACCCGGCATCTGCCACGGCTGCGCGGCCGGCTGCAACATCAGCCCCGGCGAACGCTACGGGGAAATCCGCCGCATCGAGAACCGCTACCACGGCGAGATCAACCACTACTTCCTCTGCGACCGCGGCCGCTTCGGCTACGGCTTCGTCAATCGCCCGGACCGCCCGCGCCAGCCCCGCTGCGCGGACGCCATGCTGGGCATTGATGCCGCGCTGGACAAGGCTGCCGAGCTGCTGCGCGGCAAGCGGGTGATCGGCATCGGCTCGCCGCGCGCCAGCCTGGAAAGCAACCACGCCCTGCGCGCGCTGGTCGGCGAGCGGCATTTCTGCTGCGGGGTGAACGCCGCCGAGCTGGAGGGCCTGAACCGCATTCGCGACCTGCTGCACCGGGGCCCGTTGCCGGTGGCTTCGATGCGCGACATCGAGCGTCACGACGCGGTGTTCATTCTCGGCGAGGACCTGACCCAGACCGCCGCCCGCCTGGCCCTGGCGGTGCGCCAGGCCGCCCACGGCAAGGCCGGGGAAATGGCCGCCGCGCTGCAGGTCCCGGACTGGCATCAGGCCGCCGTGCAGAACGTCGCCCAGCGGGCGCTGAATCCGCTGTTCATCGCCAGCCTGGAGCACACCCGCCTGGATGATCTGGCCGAGCACTGCCACCGGGCTGCACCGCGCGATCTGGCGCGCCTGGGCTTCGCCGTGGCACACGCCATCGATCCGCAGTCCCCGGCGGTCGAGGGGCTGGAGCCAGCAACCCGGGAAGATGCCGAGCGCATCGCCGCCGCCCTGCTGGCCGCCCGCCGGCCGCTGCTGATCGGCGGCACCTCGCTGGGCGAGCCGGCGTTGCTCGACGCCGTGGGCAACATCGCCCAGGCCCTGAAGAATCGCCGGAAGAACGCATCGCTCAGCCTGGTAGTGCCGGAAGCCAACAGCCTCGGCCTGAGCCTGCTCGGCGGCAGCCCCCTGGAGGACGCGCTGCAGGCTCTGCAGCGTGGCGAAGCACAGGCCGCGGTGGTGCTGGAGAACGATCTGTACCGGCGCACCGACGCCCAGCGCATCGAGGCCGCCCTGGAGCAGGCCACACTGGTCGTCCTCGACCATCAGGCGACCGCCACCGCTGCGCGCGCCCAGCTACTGTTGCCCGCCGCCAGCTTCGCCGAGGCCGACGGCACCCTGGTCAGCCAGGAAGGCCGCGCGCAGCGCTTCTTCCAGGTCTTCGAGCCGTATTATTACGACCCTGAGTGCCGCATTCGCGAGGGCTGGCGCTGGCTGCATGCCCTGCACTGCACCCTGCAGAGCCGCCCGGTGGACTGGACCGAGCTGGACCAGGCCACCGAGGCGTGCGCCGCCGCCCACCCGCTCTTGGCCGGCATCCGCGACGCCGCGCCCCGGGCAAGCTTTCGCATTCGCGGCCTCAAGCTGGCCCGCGAACCGCATCGCTACAGCGGCCGCACCGCCATGCGCGCCAACCTCAACGTGCACGAGCCGCGCCAGCCCCAGGATCGGGACAGCGCCTTCGCCTTCTCCATGGAAGGCTATGCCGGTAGCGCCGAACCCCGGCAGCAGATCCCCTTCGCCTGGTCCCCGGGTTGGAATTCACCGCAGGCGTGGAATCGCTTCCAGGATGAAGTCGGCGGCCACCTGCGCGCCGGCGATCCGGGCGTGCGACTGCTCGACGGCCCGCGTGGCGACCTCGCCTGGCGCTCACCGCCGCCCGCATTCGAGCCTCGGCCGGGGCTGCTGCATGTGGTGCCACTGCATCACCTGTTCGGCAGCGAGGAGCTGAGCGCCCGCGCCGCGCCGATCCAGGCGCGCATGCCCGATGCCTATGCGTTGCTGGGCCACGAGGAGGCCGCACGACGCGGCCTGCGCGACGGCATGCCGGTGACCCTGCGCATTGATGACCAGCGGCTGCGCCTCACGCTGCGCCTGAGTGACCACCTGGCCCCGGGCCTGCTCGGTCTGCCCAGTGGCTTCCCCGGCATACCGCCGCTGCGCGCCGACAGCCTGGCCATGGATCTGGAGGCCGCGCCATGAGCTGGCTGACCCCCGAAGTGGTCGACATACTCATCGCGGTCATCAAGGCGCTGGTGATCCTGCTGGCGGTGGTGATCGCCGGCGCCCTCCTGAGCTTCGTCGAGCGTCGCCTGCTGGGCTGGTGGCAGGACCGCTACGGTCCCAACCGCGTCGGCCCGTTCGGCATGTTCCAGCTGGCCGCCGACATGCTGAAGATGTTCTTCAAGGAGGACTGGACGCCGCCCTTCGCCGACCGACTGGTGTTCACCCTGGCCCCGGTGGTGGCCATGAGCGCATTGCTGATGGCCTTCGCCGTGGTGCCCATCACCCCCACCTGGGGCGTGGCGGACCTCAACATCGGCATCCTGTTCTTCTTCGCCATGGCCGGCCTGACCGTCTACGCGGTGCTGTTCGCCGGCTGGGCGAGCGACAACAAGTACGCCCTGCTCGGCGCGCTGCGCGCCTCGGCGCAGACCGTTTCCTACGAGGTGTTCCTCGGCCTGTCGCTGATGGGCGTGGTGGCGCAGACGGGTTCGTTCAACCTGCGCGACATCGTCGCGTATCAGCAGCAGCACCTGTGGTTCATCCTGCCGCAGTTCCTGGGCTTCTGTACCTTCCTCATCGCCGGCGTGGCGGTGACCCACCGGCATCCCTTCGACCAGCCGGAAGCCGAGCAGGAGCTGGCCGACGGCTACCACATCGAATACGCCGGCATGAAATGGGGCATGTTCTTCGTCGGCGAATACATCGGCATCGTCCTGATTTCGGCGTTGTTGACCACACTGTTCTTCGGCGGCTGGCACGGCCCGTTCCTCGATGCGCTGCCGTGGCTGTCGTTCGTCTGGTTCGCGCTGAAGACAGGTTTTTTCATCATGTTCTTCGTCCTGCTGCGCGCCTCGCTGCCGCGTCCACGCTATGACCAGGTGATGGCCTTCGGCTGGAAGTTCTGCCTGCCACTGACCCTGCTCAACCTGCTGGTGACCGGTGCGCTGGTGCTGGCGGCCCGCTGAGGAGAAGCAGCCATGCTCAAGTACATAGGCGAGGTGGTGCACGGCACCTTCACCCAGCTGCGCAGCCTGGTGATGATCTTCGGCCACGGCTTTCGCCCGCGCGACACCCTGCAGTACCCGGAAGAGCCGGTGTACCTGCCGCCGCGCTACCGGGGCCGCATCGTGCTGACCCGCGACCCCGACGGCGAAGAGCGCTGCGTGGCCTGCAACCTCTGCGCGGTGGCCTGTCCGGTGGCCTGCATTTCCCTGCAGAAGGCCGAGCAGGAAGACGGCCGCTGGTATCCGGAGTTCTTCCGCATCAATTTCTCGCGCTGCATCTTCTGTGGCCTGTGCGAGGAAGCCTGTCCGACCACGGCGATCCAGCTCACCCCGGATTTCGAGATGGGCGAATACCGGCGCCAGGAGCTGGTGTACGAAAAGGAGGACCTGCTGATCGCCGGCCCGGGCAAGTATCCGGACTACAACTACTACCGGGTGGCCGGCATGGCTATCGCTGGCAAGCCCAAGGGCGCCGCCCGGGACGAGGCGCCGCCGATCGATGTGAAGGGGTTGCTGCCATGACCCGCCAACCTGTTTCGCCGAGGCCCTGACATGGAATATGCCTTCTACCTCTCCGCCGGCGTGGCCGTGGTGGCCAGCTTCCGAGTGATCACTGGCAGCAATCCGGTGCACGCCCTGCTTTACCTGATCACCTCGCTGCTGGCCGTGGCCATGTGCTTCTTCAGCCTCGGCGCGCCGTTCGCCGGGGCGCTGGAAATCATCGTGTATGCCGGGGCGATCCTGGTGCTGTTCGTGTTCGTGGTGATGATGCTCAACCTCGGCCCGGAGACCGCGCGCCAGGAGCGCAGCTGGCTGACCCCGGGAGTCTGGATCGGCCCCGGGCTGCTGGCGCTGCTGTTGTTCGGCCAGTTGATGTGGGCGCTGTTCGCCGCGCCCAGCCAGGTGCCCCTCGGGCTGGAAGATGTACCGTCCAAGGCTGTCGGCATCGCGCTGTTCGGCCCCTACCTGCTGGCCGTGGAACTGGCCTCGCTATTGCTGCTGGCGGCGCTGGTGGCCGCCTACCACCTGGGACGCCACGAGGCCACGGAGTGACGCCATGATCGATGCGATTCCCCTGGAACATGGCCTGGCCGTCGCCGCGCTGATCTTCTGCCTGGGACTGGTCGGCCTGATGGTGCGCCGCGACATCCTCTTCGTGCTGATGAGCCTGGAAATCATGATGAACGCCTGCGGCCTGGCCTTCGTGGTGGCCGGCAGCCGCTGGGCACAGCCCGACGGGCAGATCATGTTCATCCTGGTCATCAGCCTGGCCGCCGCAGAGGCGGCCATCGGCCTGGCCATCCTGCTGCAGCTGTATCGCCGCTTCGACACCCTCAGCGTGGATGCCGCCAGCGAGATGCGCGGATGAACCTGCTCCCCCTGACCTTCCTCTTCCCCCTGCTAGGCTACCTGCTGCTGGCCTTCTCGCGCGGACGCCTGCCGGACCGCCTGGCCGCCGTCATCGGGGTCGGCTCGGTGGGTCTGGCGGCGCTGGTCACGGCCTGGGTCGCCGTAGAGTTCGTCACCGCGCCGCCGGGAGGCGGCATCCACACCCAGCGCCTATGGCAATGGCTGGACGTGGCGGGCCTGCAGGCCAGCGTCGGCCTGCATCTGGATGGCCTGTCCTTGACCATGCTGGGCGTGGTGACCGGGGTCGGCTTCCTGATCCACCTGTTCGCCAGCTGGTACATGCGTGGCGAAGAGGGCTATTCGCGCTTCTTCGCCTACACCAACCTGTTCATCTTCAGCATGCTGCTGCTGGTGCTGGGCGATAACCTGCTGCTGCTGTACTTCGGCTGGGAGGGGGTAGGCCTGTGCTCCTACCTGCTGATCGGCTTCTATTACGGCGAGCGCGCCAACGGCAACGCGGCCCTCAAGGCCTTCATCGTCACCCGGGTCGGCGACGTGCTGATGGCCTTCGGCCTGTTCATCCTGTTCGTGCAGCTCGACACCCTGAACATCCAGGCGCTGCTCGCCCTGGCGCCGCAGCGATTCGCCGAGGGCGACCCGTGGATCAGCCTGGCGGCGCTGGCGCTGCTCGGCGGCGCGGTCGGCAAGTCCGCGCAACTGCCGCTGCAGACCTGGCTGGCCGATGCCATGGCCGGCCCGACGCCGGTTTCCGCGCTGATCCACGCCGCCACCATGGTCACCGCCGGCGTCTACCTGATCGCCCGCACCCACGGCCTTTTCCTGCTGGCGCCGGAGGTCTTGCAGCTGGTCGGCCTTATCGGCGCCACGACCCTGCTGCTGGCCGGCTTCGCCGCCCTGGCGCAGACCGACATCAAGCGCATCCTGGCCTACTCGACCATGAGCCAGATCGGCTACATGTTCCTCGCCCTGGGCGTGGGCGCCTGGAGTGCGGCGATCTTCCACCTGATGACCCACGCCTTCTTCAAGGCCCTGCTGTTCCTCGCCGCCGGCGCGGTGATCAACGCCTGCCACCACGAACAGAACATCTTCCGCATGGGCGGGTTATGGCGCCGCCTGCCGCTGGCCTATGCCAGTTTCCTGGTGGGGGGCGCGGCGCTGGCGGCCCTGCCGCTGCTCACCGCCGGCTTCTATTCCAAGGACGCGATTCTCTGGGAAGCCTTCGCCAGCGGCCATCGCGGACTGCTGTTCGCCGGCCTGGTCGGCGCCTTGCTGACCTCGCTCTACTGCTTCCGACTGATATTCATCGTCTTCCACGGCTCACCACGTATCGAGGCCCACGCGGGACGCGGCCTGGCCCACGGTCTGCCACTGGTCGTGCTGATCCTGCTGTCCACCTTCCTCGGCGCCTGGATCAGCCCGCCGCTGGCCGATGTGTTGCCGCCGGGCGCCGGGCAGACCACGGACGAGGGGCGCATGACACTGGAAATCACCTCGGGGGCGATTGCCGTCGCCGGCATCCTGCTCGCCGCCGGGCTGTTCCTTGGCAAGCGCACGCGGGTCACGGCGCTCGCGCAGAGCCCGCCGGGACGGCTGCTGCATGCCTGGTGGCGGGCCGCCTGGGGATTCGACTGGCTCTACGACAAGCTGTTCGTGCGGCCCTACCTGCTGCTGTGCCGCCTGCTGGGTCGCGATCCCATCGATCGCGGCATGGGCCTGCTGGCGAAGCTGGCGCAGGCTGGGCACCGGGCTACCAGTCGGACCCAGACTGGCCAGTTGCGCTGGTACGCGCTGTCCCTGGTGGGTGGAGCCGTGCTGCTGCTTGGCCTGGTCCTGATCTGAACGTGCGCAAGGATTCGACACCGTGATGCTTCCCTGGCTGATCCTGGTTCCCTTTCTCGGCGGTCTGCTCTGCTGGCTGGTCGAGCGCGTCAACCAGACGCTGCCGCGCTGGATCGCCCTGTTCGCCATGGGGCTGTTGCTTGCGCTGGGCCTGTGGCTGTGGCTGCAGGGCGATTACCGCCTGGCGCCTTCGCCGGCCGATGCCGGAGTCTGGGCCATGGAATACCGACAGGTCTGGATCGCCCGGCTGGGCATCAACCTGCACCTGGCGCTGGATGGCCTCTCGTTGCTGATGGTGGTGCTGACCGGGCTGCTCGGGGTGCTGTCGGTGTTGTGTTCGTGGAACGAGATCCAGCGGCATGTCGGCTTCTTTCACCTCAACCTGCTGTGGATCCTGGGAGGCGTGGTCGGCGTGTTCCTGGCCATGGACCTGTTCCTGTTCTTTTTCTTCTGGGAAATGATGCTGGTGCCGATGTACTTCCTCATCGCGCTGTGGGGGCATAGCGGCGACGGCAAGAAGACGCGGATCACCGCCGCGACCAAGTTCTTCATCTACACCCAGGCCAGCGGCCTGCTCATGCTGGTGGCCATTCTCGGCCTGGTGCTGGTGCACTACCTGAACAGCGGCGTGGTTACCTTCGACTACGCCCGGCTGCTGGAAACCGAACTCACCCCCGGCATCGAATACCTGCTGATGCTCGGTTTCTTCATCGCCTTCGCGGTGAAGTTCCCGCTGGTGCCCTTCCACGCCTGGCTGCCCGACGCCCATGCCCAGGCGCCCACTGCCGGTTCGGTCGACCTGGCCGGCATCCTGCTCAAGACCGCCGCCTACGGCATGATCCGCTTCGCCTTGCCGCTGTTCCCCAACGCCTCGGCGGAATTCGCGCCGATCGCCATGACGCTGGGGCTGATCGGCATCTTCTACGGCGCCCTGCTGGCCTTCGCGCAGACCGATATCAAGCGCCTGGTGGCCTACTCGAGTATTTCCCACATGGGCTTCGTGCTGATCGGCATCTATTCGGGCAGCGAGCTGGCCCTGCAGGGTGCGGTGATCCTCATGCTCGCCCACGGCCTGTCCGCCGCTGCGCTGTTCATTTTGTGCGGTCAGTTGTACGAGCGTGTGCATACCCGTGACATGCGCCAGATGGGGGGCCTGTGGCGTCGCCTGCCCTGGCTGCCCCCCCTTAGCCTGTTTTTCGCCGTGGCCTCGCTCGGCTTGCCGGGCACCGGCAACTTCATCGGTGAGTTCCTGGTGCTGTTCGGTGCCTTTGCTGCAAATCCCTGGGTGGTGGTGATCGCCACCTTCGGCCTCGTGCTGTCCTCGGTCTACTCGCTGGCCATGGTCCATCGTGCCTACTTCGGGCCCGCCAGCTCCCCGCAACCGCTGCCCGGCCTGGATGGCCGCGAGATCGGCATGGTCCTGACGCTGGTCGTGCTGCTGGTGCTGCTGGGCATCTACCCGCAGCCGGCGCTGGATACCGCGCAGGCCAGCGCGCAGGGAGTCCGTCAGTGGCTAGGCACGGCCATCACCCCATTCGCTTCGATCCGGTAGCCCGCATGGACCTGACGTTCGCCCACTTCATCGCCCTGCTGCCCCTGCTGGTCACCACCGGCACCGCCATCGCGGTGATGCTGCTGATCGCCTGGAAGCGCAACCACCGCATTGCCTATATCGCCTCGGTGGCGGGCCTGCTGCTGGCGCTGCTGTCGATCCAGCCGGCCCTGGAGGCCGCCCCCCTCGACGTGACGGCGCTGCTGCGCATGGATGCCTTCGGCTACTTCTACACGGCACTGCTGCTCGTCGCGACGCTGACCTGCATTACCCTGGCCCACGCCTACCTGGGTCGCAAGCCGGGCGAAGGCGGCTTCCCCGGCAACCGCGAGGAGCTCTACCTGCTGATGCTGCTGTCCGCCTCCGGCGGCATCGTGCTGGTCACCAGCCAGCACCTGGCGGCGCTGTTCATCGGTCTGGAACTGCTGTCGGTGCCGGTTTACGGCCTGGCGGCTTACGCCTTCTTCAATCGCCATTCCCTGGAAGCCGGCCTGAAGTACATGGTCCTGTCCGCCGCCGGCAGTGCCTTCCTGCTGTTCGGCATGGCGTTGCTGTATGCCGAGTCGGGCAGCCTGGACTTCGTCGGAATCGGCATCAGCCTGGGTACCGGCGAATTTGCCCCGCTGGTGCAGGCGGGCATGGTCATGATGCTGGTCGGCCTGGGTTTCAAGCTTTCCCTGGTGCCCTTCCACCTCTGGACACCCGACGTTTACCAGGGTGCGCCGGCACCGGTGGCCGCCTACCTGGCCACGGCCAGCAAGGTCGGCGTGTTCGTGGTGCTGGTGCGCCTGTATCAGCTATCGCCGGCCACCTATGGCGGCTGGCTGGATAGCACGCTATCGGTGATCGCCATCGCCTCGATCCTGATCGGCAACCTGCTCGCCCTGCAGCAGAACAACCTCAAGCGCCTGCTGGGCTATTCCTCCATCGCCCACTTCGGCTACCTGCTGATCGCCCTGATTGCCGGCAGCGGGCTGACCGGCGAGGCCATCGCCGTTTACCTGGTCACCTATGTGCTGACCACGCTCGGCGCTTTCGGGGTGGTGGCGCTGATGTCCAGCCCGTTCAAGGGACGCGACGCGGATGCCCTGTTCGAATACCGCGGGCTGTTCTGGCGGCGGCCCTACCTGACCGCGGTGCTGACGGTGATGATGCTGTCCCTGGCCGGCATACCGCTGACGGCAGGCTTCATCGGCAAGTTCTACATCCTCGCCACCGGCGTGCAGGCGCAGCTCTGGTGGCTGATCGGCGCATTGATCATCGGCAGCGCCATCGGCCTGTTCTATTACCTGCGGGTCATGGTCACCCTGTACCTGGTCGAGCCGGGGCTGATGCGCCGGGAGCCGCCGATCAATTGGCCGCAACGGGCCGGCGGCATCATGCTGTTGGCCATCGCCGCGCTCGCCTTCTTCCTGGGCGTCTATCCGCAACCCCTGCTGCAACTGGCTCAGGCAGCCGGCCTTTGATCGTCGACGGCTGCTTCCTCCCGCTCCGTGAATAACCCCCAGGTGGACATGAACAGCGCGGCCACCAGTGGACCGATGACGAAACCGTTGAGCCCAAACAGCGCCAGGCCACCCAGCGTGGAAATCAGCACCATGTAATCGGGCATCTTGGTGTCCTTGCCAACGAGGATCGGGCGCAGCACGTTGTCCACCAGACCGATGACCCCGACTCCGTATAGCGTCAGCAACACCCCCTGCCAGACCTGTCCGCTGAGCAGGTAATAGACGGCTACTGGCGTCCAGATCAGCGCCGCTCCCACCGCCGGCAGCAGCGAAAGGAAGGTCATCACCACCGCCCACAGCAGCGCACTGGGAATTCCAAGGAACCAGAAGATCAACCCGCCCAGTGCTCCTTGAGTAATCGCCACCACGAGGTTGCCCTTCACCGTAGCCCGAACCACCTGGGTGAACTTGGTGAACAGCCGGTGCTTCTGCACATCGGCCAGCGGCAGGGCGTTGCGCACCCGGGCTACCATGCCGGAGCCATCACGGATGAGAAAGAACAGCAGGTAGAGCATGACAGCCAGGCGCACCAGGAACTCAAAGGTGCTCTGCCCAAAGCTGAACGCCCGTGTCGCGAGGAACTGGCTGCCCTGCAGCAACAGGCCGGACAGCCGCTCACGCAGGTCCTGGAAGTCGCCGACTCCCAACCGGTTCAGCTGTTGCTGCAGGGAAGGAGGCAGCCGCTCGCGAATCCACTCCAGGTAGGCCCCCAGATCCAGCTGGCCGCTTTCGATTCGCTGGTACAGGTTCGCGCCCTCCTGCACCAATAATGTTCCGATGATGCCGACCGGCAGAACGGCGACCAGCAACGTGGCACACAGGGTGATGGTCGCAGTCAGATTGGGCCGCCCGGGCATCCGGCGCGTAAGCCGGCGCTGCAGGGGCGCAAAGATGATGGCCAGGATGACGGCCCAGAACACCGCGCCGTAAAACGGCAGCAATATCCAGATGAAGGCGATGGAGACCAGCAGCAGCAAGGCCAGAAAGACCTTGTTCTCGAGTCGGTGATTGGCCATGGGTATCCCTGTCGAGGCGTCCCCTGGCTTAGGCATTCCCGCTGGCGGTAAGTGCGGCCCGGCAAGGCAAATGGAGCCCGAAGGCTCCATTTTTCGAGGATCAGGCGAGGCTCAGAGGACCATTGCCGCCAACCAGCCGAAGGCCAGCAGCGGCAGGTTGTAATGCAGGAAGGTAGGTACGACCGTATCCCAGACATGGTTGTGCTGGCCGTCGACGTTCAGGCCCGCAGTCGGGCCGAGGGTCGAGTCGGAAGCGGGCGAACCCGCGTCACCCAGCGCGCCGGCGGTGCCGACCAGGCTGACGATGGCCAGCGGGCTGAAGCCCAGCTCGACGCCCAGCGGGACGAAGATGGCCGCGATGATCGGCACCGTGGAGAACGAGGAGCCGATGCCCATGGTCACCAGCAAGCCCACCAGCAGCATCAGCAGCGCCCCCAACGCCTTGCTGTTGCCGATCCAGGCCACCGACGCTTCAACCAGCGCACCAACCTGCCCGGTTTCGCGCATCACCTCGGCAAAGCCGGCGGCTGCAATCATGATGAAGCCGATCATGGCCATCATCTTCATGCCTTCGGTAAACAGGTCATCCGCCTCGCGCCACCGAACGACGCCAGACGCCGAAAAAATCACGAAACCGATCAGCGCTCCAATGATCATCGAATCCAGCCACAGCTGAATAACGAACGCCGCGGCGACCGCCAACACGGCGACCAGCATGCTCTTGGGGCTGTAACGAACAGCCACGCGCTCGGTCTGCTCGATCCGTTCCATGTCGTAGCTGCGCGCCTTGCGATAACTGAACAGAGCGATGAGAAGACCGCTCACCATGCCGAGGGCCGGAATCAGCATGGCCTGGGTGACCTGGATACCGCTGGTATCCACCCCGGCACGCGCCACGTTGGCCAGCAGGATGTCGTTCAGGAAGATGCTGCCGAACCCCACCGGCAGGAACATGTACGGCGTCACCAGGCCAAAGGTCAGGACACAGGCGATCAGGCGCCGATCGATCTTCAGCTGGCTGAGTACATACAGCAGAGGCGGCACCAGCAATGGGATGAAGGCGATGTGGATGGGCAGGATGTTCTGGGAGGAAATCGCCACACTCATCAGCAAACCGATCATGGCCCACTTGAGCAGCCCGGTCCCCCGCTTGGCCTGCTGGCCGACCAGAATCAGCGCCTTGTCGGCCAGGGCATGCGCCAGACCGGACTTGGCGATGGCCACCGCAAAAGCACCCAACAAAGCATAGGACAGCGCAACGGTCGCACCGCCGCCCAGCCCCTTGTTGAACGCACTCAGTGAACCCTCAAGCCCCAGGCCACCCAACAGACCACCCGCCAGCGCACCGACAATCAGGGCAATCACCACATGCACGCGGCACAGGCTGAGGATCAGCATGAGGCCAACGGCTACGACTACAGCATTCATAGGAGTTCTCTGCGAATACGCGCGAAAAAACGCGCATTCTCCGCATCTAAGCCCGAAAAATCCAGCGTTCCTGCGCTCCGGCTGTCCCTTGCGGCATGCACCCGTATAATGCGTTCGCCGCTTGTAGAAGGACGTCCCGTGAGCAGTATCCATATCTCCCGTCCAGCCTTGGAAATACGTGCTGGATCCCTCGCCCTTGCACACATCCGCGAGCGCGGCCTGAATCCTGAAGATGTCGCCATCCTCCCAGGGGCGGCTGGCGGACCCAAGGCCCTTGGCATTCAGGGCCTGGACCTGGCGCTCTTCGGTGACTGGTTGCCACGCGCACCTCGCATACGGACGCTGATCGGGGCATCCATTGGCTCATGGCGCTTCGCCAGCGCTTGCCTGCCCGATCCCGTGGCGGGTTTCCGCCGCCTCGGCGAGCTCTACACCAGCCTGCGTTTCGGTCGCAAGGCAAGCATCGCCGAAGTAACCCGCAGTTGCCGCGAAATGCTCGAAGCACTGCTGCAGGATCAGGACGACGCGATCCTCGACAATGCGCATTATCGGCTCACCGTGATGGTCGTTCGCAGTCAGGGCCTGCTCGCGGGTGAGCGCCGACTGCAGGTTGCCCTTGGCCTGACCTCCGTGATCGCCAGCAATTTGCTGAGCCGACGACGCCTGGCAGGCCATTTCGAGCGTATCGTCATGCATGACCCGCGGCAGGCACCCCCGCTCGGAGAACTGAGCGATTTTCCCTCGCGCTGCATCCCAATGGATCGGCTCAATCTGCGAGCCGCGTTGCTGGCTTCCGGCTCCATCCCGCTGGTCATGGAAGGCATTCGCGATATTCCGGGAGCGGGACCAGGCACCTATCGTGACGGCGGATTGCTGGATTATCACCTCGACCTGCCCTACCAGGAGCCGGGACTGGTTCTTTACCCGCACTTCACCCATCGCGTCATCCCCGGCTGGTTCGATAAGAGCATGCCTTGGCGTAAGGCCAACCAACAAAGGCTCTCCCGCGTGGTACTGCTGTCGCCGTCAGCCGAATACCTCGATGGCCTCCCGCACGGAAAACTGCCTGACCGAACCGACTTCAAACGTTACCTTGGGAATGATGAAGGTCGTGCTCGCTATTGGCGTCAGGCCATGGCAGAAAGCCAGCGGCTGGGTGATGAGTTCTTGGATCTCGTGGAAAACGGAAAGCTGTCGGAGCGCCTGAAGCCGCTTTGATCATGTGAACTGCGGCCGAGGTGTCGGCTGCAGTTCGCTGTTTTCTAAGCAGAAAAAGACAAAACCCCAACCCGCGGTTGCGGATTGGGGTTTTGGTTTTAGGTG
>NZ_JBOY01000071.1:0-31304 GCF_000647775.1 Pseudomonas sp. RL
TGCGCGCCGGCCGCGAGGCGGCGCGGGCGCGGCGCCTGTACCGGCTGATCACCGAGAACACCACCGACCTGATCTCCCGCCACACCCTGGACGGCCGCTTCCTCGACGCCTCGCCGGCCAGCTGGACGCTGCTCGGCTACTGGCCGGAGCAACTGCGCGGCACGCCGGCGCGCGCGCTGTTCCACCCCCAGGACCTGAGCCAGCTGGTGGAACGCGCACGCAGCGCCCTGGAGCAGGACGGCTACCACACCATGACCTACCGCGTGCGCCATCGCGATGGTCATTTCCTGTGGTTCGAGACCGCCTGCCGGGCGATCCGCGAGACCTACACCGGCCAGGTGGTCGAGGTGGTCGCCGTGTCCCGCGACATCACCGCCCGGGTGCAGGCCGAGGAAAACCGTCGACGGCTGGCCGAGGTGGTGGAGGTGAACACCGACCTGGTGATGTTCGTCGACGCCGAGGGGCGGCTGACCTACCTCAATCCGGCGGCGCGCCGCGCCCTGGGCGTGGTGGGCGAACAGCTGCCCGCGCTGGAGGCGCTGCTCGGCGCCGAGGACTTGCGGCGCCTGCGCGGCGAAGGTCGCGAAGGCGCCGAACAGCGCGGCGTGTGGAGTGGCGAGGCGCGCCTGCAGCCGCAGGGCGACGGCCCCTCGCTGCCGGTATCGCTGGTGCTGCTGGCGCACCGACCGACCAGTGGCGAGCGTTACTACTCGCTGGTCGCCCGCGACATGACCGAGCGCGAACTGCGCGAGGCCCAGCAGCGTCGCCACCAGGACGAACTGGCGCACACCGCGCGGCTGGTCACCCTGGGCGAGCTGGCCTCGGGCATCGCCCACGAGATCAATCAGCCGCTGGCGGCAGTGGTCAACTACGCGGGCGCCAGCCAGCGCTACCTGCAATCGCTGGACAGCAACCCGCAGGCCGCCGAGCGCATCGCCCAGGGGCTGGCGCGCATCACCGAGCAGGCCAACCACGCCTCCGCAGTCATCCGCCGCCTGCGCGCCTTCCTGCGCAAGGGCCAGCGCCGCATGCAGGCCCTGGACGTGGCGCAGGTGGCGCGCGAGGCCGTGCGCCTGTGCGCCTGGGAAGCGGCGCAGGCGCAGGTGACGGTGGAGGAGCGAATGGATGACAATCTGCCGCCGGCCTATGCCGACCCGGTGCTGCTCGAACAGGTGCTGCTCAACCTGTTGCGCAACGCCATCGACGCCAACCGCGAGCGACACGCCGGGGCCGCCTCGTACATCGTGCTGAGCACCGCCCTGCAGCCGGGCGAGCTGTGCGTGCGGGTCGAGGACCAGGGCCCCGGCGCGGACGCCGAGCGCCTGACACAGATGTTCACGCCGTTCTTCACCAGCAAGCCGGACGGCCTTGGGCTGGGTTTGTCGATGAGCCGCAGCATCGTCGAAGGCTTCGGCGGCGCGCTGGAGGCGCGGCCCGGCAAGCAGGGTGGCCTGTGTCTGGAGTGCCGCCTGCCGCTGCGCGAAAACAACAACGAAACAGGGAACCGGCCATGAAGCCACAGGAACAACGGGTGTATGTGGTGGACGATGACCAGGGCATGCTGGATTCGACCGTCTGGCTGCTGGAATCGGTGGGCATCCAGGCGCTGCCGTTTACCAGCGGGCAGGCCTTCCTCGACGCCTGCACGCCCTCGCCCCACGCCTGCGTGCTGCTCGACGTGCGCATGCCGGGCATGGGCGGGCTGCATGTGCAGGAGGCCCTGCGCCAGCGCGGTCTCGATCTGCCGGTGATCTTCGTCAGCGGTCACGCCGACGTGCCCATCGTGGTGCGCGCCTTCCGCGCCGGCGCGGTGGATTTCATCGAGAAGCCCTACAACGAACAGCTGCTGCTCGACAGCGTGCAGCAGGCCCTCAGCCGTGCCACGCCGGGCAACGGACTCGACGCGGTGCGCGAGCGCCTGGCCAGCCTGACGCCGCGTGAGCGCGACGTGCTGCTGCCGCTGGTGCAGGGCTACACCAACCGCGAGATCGCCGAGCAGCTGGGGGTCAGCATCAAGACCGTCGACCTGTACCGCTCGCGGGTGATGAAGCGCATGCAGGCCGAGCATTTACCGGCGCTGGTCGGCATGGCCATCGCCGCCGGGCTGGTGGATGCGCTGGATGTGCGTGGGAATGGGAACGGGCGCGGCTGAAGCCCTATCGTAGGGTGGACAACGTTTTCCTTGTCCACCGTCGCGCCGGCGAGGCGCGCCTGCGGCACGCGTGGTGGCTCGATGCAGTGCGAACCACCCTCCGTTCACGACACCTGTAGGGTGGACAACGTCTTTCTTGTCCACCATCGCAGCCGCTAACCGGCCTCGGCCCAGCCCCGATACACATAGGTCATCGGCCTCGGGCCCTTCAGGTAGCCGCTGTCCAGCTCGCGGATGGCGAAGCCGGCGCGCTTGAGCAGGGGCGGAATATCCCGGTCCAGATGACAACCGCCGGCCAGCGGCTTCCAGCACGGCGTCAAGCGCCCCTGCCAGCGCGCCACCCCGGCATCCGGCGCCAGGCCGTGCTCGGCGAACAGCAGCCGCCCGCCGGGCTTGAGCACCCGGCGCATCTCCTCCAGCGCCGCCGCCACATCGGGGATGCTGCACAGCGTGAAAGTGCAGACGATGCTGTCGAAGCGATGGTCCTGCGCCTGGATCTGCCCCAGCTCCAGGGCCAGCATTTCCACCGGAATGCCGATCCCCGCCGCCCGCCGCTGCGCCATCGCCTGCATCTGCGCCGCCGGATCGACGCCGACGATGCGGTTGACCCGCGCCGGATCGTAAAAGCCCAGGTTCAGCCCGGTGCCGATGCCGATCTCCAGCACCTCGCCCTGCGCCTGCGGCACCAGCTGGCTGCGCAGTTTCATCACCTCGCCCATGCCGCAGGCGTAATCGATCAGGTGCGGCAGCAGGTAGCGTTCGTAGAGGTTCATGGCAATCCCCAGGGGCGGGTTGGAGGTGGCCTGAGCATGGACCGGCCGCCGGGTGTGTCACAAGTCCTGTGCGCGCGGTTGCCATCATGGCATTTGGCCGGTAAAAAGCCGGCAACGGCATCCAACCACAGGGATCATCAGGGAGCAGTCATGGGCAGGCAGGTAGCGGTTCTGGGTCTGGCGGGCGTTATCGCCCTGAGCAGCGGTGTGGCGCAGGCCGCCGCAGGCGACAAGATGTTCTCCATCGGCGGCTCGCTGTACTGGATCGATGTGGATGCCACCCACGTCACCAGCATGGATTTCACGGGTGGCTCCATCGTCGGCACCGCCACCTTCAGCGACAACGTGGCAGTGCGCGGCAGCATCTACGGTGCAGCCTGGGATGTGGACGACGAGCTGGAAGTGACCGGCTACGACACCCAGCTGTTGATCGGCGCCAACCTGAAGGGCGAGGGCTTCAAGTACTACGTGGCGCTGGGGGTGTTCGACGAGCGCATCGGCCTGGCGGGCGATGATGTCGATGACAAGGAGCGCTTCCGCGGCGCGCAGCTGGGGGTGGGCTTCGGCTACAACTGGCCGCAGGTGGCGCTCGATTACACCCTCAACGTCCGCTGGCGCGCGGCGCTCCGAGGTGACGGCCACCGCGACCTCGCTGGCACTGTCGCTGCGCTTCTGAGACCGGGCTAGCTGGGGGCCACCCGCACGACGGTGGCCGGGAAAACGCCGGCCGCTCTACCTTGGTCGCTGACGCCTGCGGATCAGGCGTCGTCGCCTTCCGCGCCGTAGGCGTCGTAGCAGCGCACCCAGTACTCCTTGCCGTCCTGGGTCACCACCCACAGGTCTTGCTCTTCGTCGTAGCGCGCGGCCAGCAGTTCGGCGTGGTTGAAGGCCCAGCACAGTTGCTGCTTGCCTTCCAGGGCGCGGACTTCCAGTTCGATATCATCGTCGGCCTCGACTTCGTACAGGTCGAACTCGAAGGCGTGCAGGCCCTCGACTTCCAGCATGTCGGCCTGTTCCAGGGCGTCGATCAGGGTGCGGCTCATGGGTGCTCTCGTGGCGGTGTTAGAAGGCCGCCATGATGCGCCCGGCGCTGCGGCCGGGCAAATGGTGCTACAGGGTGTCCACTTCCAGCGCCTCTTCTTCCGGCTCGCCGCGCAATTGGCGCACGTAGGCCCGCCAGTGATCCAGCACCGCCGAGGCCGGGCCGAGCTGCGGCTCGGACGGCTCGTGACCTTCCGCCTGCTCGCGGGCCGACACCGCTTCGTAGGCCAGGGTGAAGGCCGCCTCCAGGTCATCGGTCTCCTGCAGGGCCTCGGCATACAGGGCCTGGCCGAAGTAGGTGTATTCGTTTTCCTCGGTGCAGCCGAACGAGGCACGGTCGGCGCGGGCGGCGGTCATCAGCAGGGTGCGCTCGTCGAGCAGCGGTTCGATGAAACCGCCGGCGTAGCAGGCGGAGATCACCAATACCTTGTAGCGGTCGGCCAGCGGTAGCAGCAGCTCGTTGAGCTCGCCGGCGGTCAGATCGAACAGCTCCAGGCGCGGCAGCTCCAGCTGCAGGGCATGCTCCGGCGAGCCGTGGCTGGTCAGGTGGATGAACACCAGGTCCTCGGGACCGCTGCGCTCGGCCAGCCGCTGCAGGGCGCGACGCAGGTTCTCGCGGGTGGCCAGCACGCGATCGGTCAGGTGGTCGCGGTGATTGACCAGGACCAGTTGGCCATGCGCGCCGAAGCGTTCGCGCAGCAGCTGCGAAACGCTTTCGGCTTCACGCAGGAACACGCTCTGCTGGCCATCGCCAGCCAGGGTCAGGCTGTACAGTTCCATCGCCGGGGTGGAGCCGGGCAGCGCGTCGAGGGCCTCTTGCAGCAGGCGGCCCTGTTCCAGCAACGCGCGCTCCAGCGGGTCCGGCAGCGGCTGACCGTCTTCCTCGAACAGGCGCTGGCCACGTGCCCAGGTGCCGCTCAGCCGCTGGCCGCCGGCGAGGGTGAGTACGCCCTGGCCGTCGAAGCGGCCGTCCACCACGTCGCCCTGGTACTGGTTGCCCTCGGGGCTCTTGTATTCGGTGCGGCCATGGGGCCGGCCGTCGCGGAACTGGCCGTTCCAGCGCTCGCCGGAGGCCAGGGTCAGCATGCCTGCGCCGTGGAAGCGGTCGTCGCGGAACTCACCGATGTACAGGGTGCCGTCGGCGCCCTGGTACTGGCCTTTGCCCTGCAGCAGGCCATGCTCGAACTGGCCGCTGTAGCGGCCGCCATCGGCGTCGTGACGCACGCCCTGGCCGTGGATCTCGCCGTCCTTGAACAGGCCCTGGTAGCGGCTGCCGTCGCTCCATTCCAGCTGGCCCAGGCCGTGGTAGTGGTCGTCGCGAAACTCGCCGCGATACTGCCCTTCTGGGGTTTCCAGCTGGCCCTGGCCGTGCAGGCGTCCGGCCACGAACTCGCCGTGGTAGCGACTGCCATCTGCGTAGGTGAACACGCCCACGCCATGGAACAGGCCGTTGACGAAGCTGCCACTGTACGTGTCGCCGGAGGCGCCCCGCCAGGTGCCCTGGCCGTGGTACAGGCCCTCGCGGAACTCGCCTTCGTAGAAGGCACCATTGGCGTATTCGAGGCGTCCCTCGCCGTGCAGGCGGCCTTCCAGCAGCTCGCCGTGGTAGCGGCCGCCATCGGGCAGCAGGGCATCGGCGGCCGGCGTCGGGGTGCGGGCGTCGCAGGCAGTCAACAGCAGGACAAACAGCAAGGGCAGGGACAGGCGCATGTCGATTCCACTTTGCCATCATTCATGGGGAAGCGGGGAGTATGCCGTATACGGGGCGGCCACGCCTATAATGCGCGGTCCAGATAATGAGGTGGCTCAATGTTGGTATTGCGCGGACTGACCTGGCTGATCCTGTTCCAGCTGCTGGGTACGGTATTGAATGTGTTGCTGTTGCCAATCCTGCCCGGGCCGATCATCGGCCTCCTGCTGCTGCTGGGCTTTCTGGTCATGCGCGGCGAGGTGAGCGAATCGCTCAACCAGGGTTCCTCCCAGTTGCTGCGTTTCCTGCCGCTTTTCCTGATTCCGCCGGCAGTGGGCGTGATCGTCTATGCCGAGGCGCTGGCCGCGGACTTCTGGGCCATCGCCGTGACCCTGGTGGTATCGCTCGCCGTGTCCATGGCCTTCGCCGGCTGGTTGATGCAGAAACTCATCGACCGCCAGCGGCGCAGGGAGGGTGACGCATGAACCTGGACTTCTCCGCCGCCTGGCAGGCGCTGATCCACCATCCGCTGTTCGGCCTGGGCATCACTTTGGCGGTCTACCAGCTGGCGGTGATTGCCTACGAGCGCACCCGCTGGATCTTTCTGCAGCCGGTGCTGTTTTCGATGGTCGTGCTGGTCGCGCTGCTGCTGCTCAGCGGTCTCGACTACGGCGAGTACAGCGCCAGCGTGTCGCCGCTGATCCTGCTGCTCGGCCCGTCCACCGTGGCGCTGGCGGTGCCGCTGTACCTCAACCTGCGGCGCATCCGCCAGCTGCTGGTGCCGATCCTGGTGACCCTGCTGGTCGCCGGGGTGTTCGCCACCGTCTCCGGCGTGCTGCTGGCCTGGCTGCTGGGTGCCGAGCGGCTGGTGCTGATGACGCTGGCGCCCAAGTCGGTGACCTCGCCGATCGCCATGCTGGTGGCCGACGAGATCGGTGGCGTGGCGGCGCTGGCGGCGGTGTTCGTGATGATCACCGGCGTGCTCGGCGCGATGTTCGGCCCGGCGCTGCTCGACCTGTGCCGGGTGAGCCATCCGGCGGCGCGCGGCATGGCCATGGGCATGACCGCGCATGCCGTGGGCACCTCGCGGGCCCTGCAGGAAAGCGAGGAGTGCGGCGCCTTCTCGGCCCTGGCCATGAGTCTGATGGGCGTGGCCACCGCCGTGCTGCTGCCACTCCTGGTGGCATTGATTGTCTGAGGCGAGACAGGAGGGTGCGCCGATGACTCTGCCGCTGTTTCCGCTGGATACCGTGCTGTTCCCCGGCTGCAACCTGGATTTGCAGCTGTTCGAGCCGCGCTACCTGGACATGCTCAGTGCCTGCCTGAAGCGCGGCGAGGGGTTCGGCGTGGTGACGCTGCTCGAGGGGGCGGAGGTCGGGCCGGCGCCGCGTGCCTATTCCGAAATCGGCTGCGAGGCGCTGATCCGCGATTGGCGGCAGCAGAGCAACGGCCTGCTGGGCATCCGCGTGGAAGGCGGGCGGCGTCTGCGGGTGGACAGCGCCCGTGTGCAGGCCGACCAACTGACCCTCGGCGAGGTTTGCTGGCTGGCGGAGGGCGCCGATGCGCCGCTGGGCGAGGAGCACGCGGATTTGCGTCAGCTGCTGCAGGTGCTGGTGGAGCATCCGCTGGTGGCCGCGCTGGACATGACGGCGGCGGTGCACAGCTACGGGGCACTGGCCGACCGGTTGGCCTACCTGCTGCCGTTCGACAACGCCCGCAAGCTGCGCCTGCTCGAATGCCTCGACCCTCGGCAACGCCTCGAGTTGCTGGACGCCTGGCTGGAGGCGCTGCAGGAGGGGTAGGGTGGACAACGTCTTCCTTGTCCACCATTGGCCTCAGCGCCGAACCTGATGGCGTGCCCTACGGGGCGGGCTGGTATCGATACAGATCGAACGCCGCCGGCAGCTCCCAGGTGGCGATGCCGCCGAGCAGCGCCAGGCAGGCCGGCAGGATCAGCCACCAGGCGCGTGCCGGCAGCGCCGACATCGGCGCGCGCCACTGCAGCGCGGCCAGGCTGGCGCCGCACAGGGTGGCCGCCAGCAGTGCGCCGGCGATGACGTCGCTTGGCCAGTGCACTCCGAGATAGACCCGCGACAGGGCAATCAGCGTGGCCGGGATGCAGGCCAGCAGCAACCAGGTCAGGCGCAGGCGGGGTGGCTGGCCGCGGCCGGCCAGCACGCCCAGGCAAAGGAAAAAGGCAAAGGCCGCCGAACTGTGGCCACTGGGGAAGCTGTAGCTGCTCAGCGGTTCGAGCAGCACATCCGGCCGCACGCGGGCAAACAGCGCCTTGAGCAGGCCATTACCCAACGCAGTGCCCAGCAGGGTGCCGATGGCCAGGGCCAGCGCCCGCCACAGGCGCAGCAGCGCCAGCAGCACGCACAGCAGCACGCCGCAGTACAGCTGGGTGCTGAAGTCGCCGAGCCGGGTGACGAGCACCATGGCGTGGTCCAGCCCGACACTGCGCACGCTCTGCACCAGCGCCAGCAGCCCCTGGTCGAAGGCCGCCAGCCAGGGCCAGCCAACCAGCAGCGCCGTCAGGCACAGCGCGCAGGCCCAGGCGGTCAGCGGCGTGGCCAGGCGCTGGCGGCGCAGGCTGAGCTGCACGGCCAGGGCCAGCAGCAGGCCCAGGGCGGCGGCGATTACCCCGCGGACAGCCAGAAGCCCTCCGGCAGCCGCAGGCGCAGGGCCGCGCCGGTCGCCCAGCCGGGCAGCAGGTACGCCACCGCCCAGCCGGCGGCGGCCAGCATGCTGATCAGCCAGAAACGCAGGAACGGCATGTCCAGCATGCCGGCGATCATCGGCAGCATGGGTCGCAACGGGCCGATGTAGCGCCCGAGCAGCAGGCTGGTGGCGCCGTAGCGCTGGAAATAGAGTTCGGCGGTCACCAGCCATTCGGGGTGCTGGCGCAGTCCGGGCAGACGCCGGATGTTCTGGTGGAAGCGCCGGCCCAGGGCGTAGGACAGCAGGTCGCCGAGCAGCCCGCCGGCGTAGCCGAGCAGCAGCACCTGCCACAGTTCCAGGGCGCCGCCGCCGGCCAGCACGGCGACGGCGAACAGCAGCACCGTGCCGGGAATCAGCAGGCCGACCACCGCCAGGCATTCCAGGCAGGCCGCCAGGAAAATCGCCGCCCCCAGCCAGTGCGGGTTCAGGCTGAGCCAGAGGTTGAGGCTGTCGATCCAGGCGTCCATCGCGGGCCCTTCGGGTTTGCAGGGCGCGAATGATAGCAGCCGTCAGTCCACTCGGAATGCCTGGGCGGCGCCCTGCAGCTGCTGCGAAAGCGCCAGCAGCGCCTCGCTCTGTGCATGGGCGCTGGCGATGCGTTCCAGGTTGGCATGACCGAGCCGGTGCAGCTCGGCGCTGTGGCGGTGGATGCGGCCGATCCCGGCCGATTGCTCGGCGGTGGCCGCCGCGATGCGCTGGGCCATCTGCACGCTGGCGCGGATGCCGTCGACCACCGTCTGCAGGGCGCCGTCGGCGCTTTCCGCCTGGGCCGCGCTGTGCTCGGCCTGTGCCACCTGGCTGTGCATGGCCTGGCGCGCCTGTTCGGCGGCCTGCTGCAGCTGGCCGATGCGTCCGCGAATCTGCTCGGTGGCCTCGGCGCTGCGCCGCGCGAGAGCGCGCACCTCGTCGGCGACCACGGCGAAGCCGCGGCCGCTGTCGCCGGCGCGGGCTGCCTCGATGGCGGCGTTCAGCGCCAGCAGGTTGGTCTGCTCGGCGAGAGCGCCGATCACGTCCAGCACCTGTTCGATCGCCGCGCTCTCCTCGGCCAGGCGGGCGATGCCCTCGGCATTGCCGCGCACCGCCTGTACCAAGCTGTGCAGCTCCTGCAGGCTGCGGTCGATCACTCGCTGGCTTTGCTGGGTGGCCTCACCGGCCTGGCGGCTGGCCTCGGCGGCCTGGTCGGCGTCGCCAGCCACCTGCTGGATGCTCTGTTCCAGGCTGCCCAGGGCTTCGTGCACCTGGCTGTCACCTTCGGCCTGGCGTTCGGCGCTGCCGTGCAGCGCCTGGCTGAGTTCGGCCAGACTGCGACTGCTGGCGTCCACCTGGGCGGCGTGCTGGCGCAGCGTGCCGACCAGCCCGGCCAAGTAGTCGCGCAGGCGATTCAGCGACCGGCCGATGCGTTGCACCTCGCCCAGCCAGGAGCGCAGGCTGACCGGACGGGTGAAGTCGCCTTGCGCCCAGTGCTCCAAGGCGCGCTCCAGGTCGGCCAGCATCCGCGTGAGGTGGCGTTGCAGGGCGTAGGTGAGCAGCGCGGCGAACAGAATCAGGGCGATGGCGATCACCTGCAGCGTGCCCACCTCGGCCTGGATGCGCCGCTGTTCGCCCCGCACCAGCGGCTCCAGTTCGGCGAGGGCGGTGCGCAGCGCGGCGATGCGCGCCTCGCTGGTGTCGCGCAGTTGCTGGCGTTGCAGGATCAGCCCGCGGGTGCGCTCGAGCTCGGCCGGGTAGCGCTGCACCAGGCTGGCCAGCTCGCGCTTGAGGGCGATGCCGCGGTCTTGGCGAGCCGCGCTGTCCGTGCCGTCCTCCAGGCCGAGCAGAGCGGCGAAGGCGTCGTTGGCGGACGCGCTGTCATCGCTCACCCCCAGCAGGGGCAGCGTCTGCACGGCGTCGATCGCCCGTTGCAGGTCGGTGAGCGCTGGCGGCACCTCGTTCAGCAGGCCTTCCCGCCCGCTGGCCAGTAACTGAGTGCGGGTCAGGCCCAGGCGCTGCAGGTGCAGCGCCGCCTCCAGCAGGCGCGGCGGGTAACCGCGGGCCAGACGCTCGTCGCCCTGTTCGGCGTACTGCGCCAGCTGTTGCAGCGCAGCGCTCATCTCGCGCTCGGCCTGGCTGAGCAGGCCTTGCGGATCGCCAGCCAGCTTGCCGGCCGCCAGCAGGTCGCCATCGGCGAAACGCCGCAGGGCCTGCAGGCTGGGGCGCAGGTCGTTGCCCAGTGCGGTGGGCAGGCCTTCCAGCTGGCGGTCGAAATGCGCCAGGGCGTCCTGTACCGCACGATGGCGCAGCGCGTCGCCGCCATCCAGGTAACCGCCGATCTCGCCGGTCAGTTGCTGCAGGTGCTGGGACAGCGCCAGGTACTGGCCCATCAGCTGCTGCGGGCGCTCCAGGGCGCGCTGCGACCACCAGAGGGTGGCGCCGAGCACCAGGCAGACGGCCAGCATCAGCAGGGTGATGGACGGGGTGAGCAGCTTCAGACGCATCGGAGCCTCGCGCGCAGAGGGGCGGAACTGGCGGCAACGTATGGCATTTTGATGACAAACGTGTGAACGGCGCCGAAGGGCGACGCAGCTCGCAAAAAGTTCGGCCGGCAGGGCGGGGCGGTTCCCGATATAGTGGTTCGCAACCGTGCCTCGAACAGCAGAAGGACATCGCCATGCTGGACTGGAAAAACCGCAACAGCGGTTCAACTTCCCCGCAAACGCCGCCCCGTGCCCGTCGCAGCCTGTCCGGTGGCTGGCTGGGGCGCAGCCTGGCCATCCTGCTGGGCGTGCTTTTGCTGATCAGTTGGGTGGTCGGCTGGTACTGGAGCCGTGAGCCTGCGCCCTTCCCGGTGCAGCAGCATGCCCAGGCGTCCGCCGAGGGCGCGCAGCGCCAGCTGGTGCTTGGCTACACCACGGTGGAAACCCTGCGCCGTGTGGCCGGTACCCTGCTCGACAAGCCCGGCGGCTACCTGAGCAACGACATCGCCCCGCCCGGCCTGTGGCTGGACAACATGCCCAGCTGGGAATACGGCGTGCTGGTGCAGGTACGCGACCTGTCCCGCGCCCTGCGCAAGGACTTCGCCCGCTCGCAGTCGCAGTCCACCGAGGACCCGGACCTGTCCAAGGCCGAGCCGCTGTTCCACTTCGACAACAAGAGCTGGGCGCTGCCGGCCACCGAGAACGAATACCGCCAGGCGATCCGCCACCTGGACAGCTACCTGGCCCGGCTGTCCGATCCCAACCAGCAGAACGCGCGCTTCTTCACCCGCGCCGACAACCTCAACACCTGGCTGGGTGATGTGGCCACCCGCCTGGGTTCGCTGTCCCAGCGCCTGTCGGCGAGCATCGGCCGGGTACGCCTGAACCCCGAGGAAGGTGCCCAGCAGGTCCGTGAGGAGCGTGTGGAGACGCCCTGGCTGCAGATCGACAACGTGTTCTACGAGGCGCGCGGCCAGGCCTGGGCGTTGTCGCACATGCTGCGCGCCATTGAGGTGGACTTCGCCGACGTGCTGGCCAAGAAGAACGCGCTGGTCAGCGTGCGGCAGATCATCCGCGAGCTGGAGGCCGCTCAGGAACCGCTGTGGAGCCCCATGGTCCTCAACGGCAGCGGTTATGGCGTGCTGGCCAACCACTCCCTGGTGATCGCCAACTACATCTCGCGCGCCAACGCGGCGATCATCGACCTGCGCAACCTGCTGAGCCAGGGCTGATGAGCATCACACCCGAGGAGCATGCCCACCGCCAGGCGTCCGATCTGGAACTGGTGGCCTGGGTGGACGAGGAGGACCGCCTCCTGGGTTCGCTACCGCGCGCCGAACTGCGCGCGCGCGGTTGCATCGGTCGCTGTACCTACATCCTGCTGTTCAACAGCGCCGGCGAGCTGTGCGTGCACCGGCGCACCCTGAGCAAGGCGCTGTACCCCGGCTTCTGGGACGTGGCCGCCGGCGGCATGGTCGGCCCCGGCGAGGGCTATGCCGAGGCGGCCGCCCGGGAGTTGCACGAGGAACTGGGCATCATCGGCGTGCCGCTGCGCGAGCACGGGCGCTTCTTCTTCGACGAACCGGGCAACCGTCTGTGGGGGGTGGTGTTCTCGGCGATCTCCGACGAGCCGCTGCTGCTGCAGCCGGAGGAGGTGCAGGAAGCGTGCTTCATGCCGGTGTCCGCGGTGCTGGCGCACAGTCAGCACGAGGCCTATTGTCCGGATTCGCTGGAAGCGCTGCGGCTGTTCCTGCGCTAGGTCGGGCCGGGGCTTTCTCGCTAAACTGCGCGCCCCGCGCTCTACCGAGGAATCGTCGTGGCCAAGAAACTCACTTCGCTGTCCGCCCTGGGCGGGCTGGTCTACTCCACCGATGGCGGTCGTCACTGCCCGGACTGCAACCAGCCGCTGGGTGCCTGCGTCTGCAAAGAGGCCGTGGTGCCCGAGGGCGACGGCGTCGCCCGCGTGCGCCGGGAAACCAAGGGACGCGGCGGCAAGACCGTGACCACCGTCAGCGGCGTGCCGCTGGCCGGTGACGAGCTCAAGGACCTGGCCAGCGCATTGAAGAAGCGCTGCGGCTGCGGGGGCGCGCTGAAGGACGGGGTGATCGAGATCCAGGGCGACCATGTGGAGCTGCTGCTGGGCGAATTGCTCAAGCGCGGCTTCAAGGCCAAGAAGTCCGGCGGGTAGCCGAAACGCGGTGGAGCCGGCGCCGTTCGCAACCTTCCCAACCCGCCGCCAAACTGGCAGGCTCGGGTCGAATTCAATACATCGAGAGGCAGCCCATGGCACGACGTACACGCAAGGACGACGGCAGTCACTGGACCGCGGCCGATAGCCGGAGTGTCTACGGCATCCGCCACTGGGGCGCCGGCTACTTCGCCCTGAATGACGCCGGCCGCGTCGAGGTCCGGCCCAGGCGCCTGGAGGCGCACGGCATCGATCTCTACGAGCAGGTGCAGCAACTGCGCGAGGGCGGTCTGCAGCTGCCGCTGCTGCTGCGCTTCCCCGACATCCTGCAGGACCGCGTGCGCCAGCTCACCGGCGCGTTCGATGCCAGCATCGCCCGGCTCGACTACCAGAACCGCTACACCGCCCTGTACCCGATCAAGGTCAACCAGCAGGAAGCGGTAGTGGAGAGCATCATCGCCACCGACCACGTCGCCATCGGCCTGGAGGCCGGCTCCAAGCCCGAGTTGCTGGCAGTGCTGGCGCTGGCGCCGAAGGGCGGCACCATCGTCTGCAACGGCTACAAGGACCGCGAATTCATTCGCCTGGCGCTGATCGGCCAGAAGCTCGGCCACAACGTGTTCATCGTCGTCGAGAAGGAGTCCGAGGTGACACTGCTCATCGAGGAGGCCGCCGAGCTCAAGGTGCAACCGCAGATCGGTCTGCGCGTGCGGCTGTCCTCGCTGGCCTCCTCGAAGTGGGCGGACACCGGTGGCGAGAAGTCCAAGTTCGGCCTGTCCGCCGCGCAACTGCTGTCGGTGATCGAGCGCTTCCGTGCCGCCGGTCTCGAGCAGGGCGTGCGCCTGCTGCACTTCCACATGGGCTCGCAGATTTCCAACATCGCCGACTACCGACGGGGCTTTCGCGAGGCTATCCGCTACTACGGCGAGCTGCGCCAGCTGGGCCTGCCGGTGGACCATGTGGACGTCGGCGGCGGCCTGGGGGTCGACTACGACGGCACCCATTCGCGCAACGCCAGCTCGATCAACTACGACATCGAGGACTACGCCGGCGCGGTGGTCGGCATGCTCCGGGAGTTCTGCGATGAACAGGGTCTGCCGCACCCGCACATCTTCTCGGAAAGCGGCCGCGCGCTGACCGCGCACCACGCGGTGCTGGTGGTGCAGGTGACCGACGTGGAACGCCACAACGACAGCGAGCCGGAGATCAACCCGCAGGCGGACTATCCGGAGTCGCTGCGCGAGCTGATCGACCTGCTCGGGCCGGGTGACCCGGAGACTGTCGCGGAAACCTACTGGCGGGCCACCCACTTCATCAGCGAGGTCGCCGCCCAGTATTCGGCGGGCAAGCTCAACCTGCAGCAGAAGGCGCTGGCCGAGCAGTGCTACTACGCCATCTGCCGGCGCCTGCACGAGCAGCTCAAGGTTCGCCAGCGATCCCACCGGGCGGTGCTCGACGAGCTCAACGACAAGCTGGCGGACAAGTACATCTGCAACTTCTCGGTGTTCCAGAGCCTGCCGGACACCTGGGCCATCGACCAGATCCTGCCGATCATGCCGCTGCACCGCAACGACGAGGAACCGCTGCGTCGCGCCGTGCTGCAGGACCTGACCTGCGACTCGGACGGCAAGATCCGCCACTACGTCGACGAGCAGAGCATCGAGACCAGCCTGCCGGTGCACGAGATGCGGCCGGGCGAGGAGTACCTGCTGGGCATCTTCCTGGTTGGCGCCTACCAGGAAATCCTCGGCGACATGCACAACCTGTTCGGCGATACCGACTCGGTGAATGTCTACCAGCGCGCCGACGGCAGCGTCTATCACGCCGGCATCGAGACTCACGACACCATCGAGGACCTGCTGCGCTACGTGCACCTGTCGGCGGACGAGCTGATGAGCTTCTACCGCGACAAGGTCTCCGGCTCCGGCCTCGGTGCCGCCGAACGCAACCGCTACCTGGACGCCTTGCGCCTGGGTCTGACGCGCTCGTCGTACCTGACCACGCCGTAGCGGCGCAAACGGGTCGGCGCAGATGGAGTCGCCCCCGTCGGTCGGCGCTGTTCCGGCCGCCGGCGGGCCCCGGCACCGTGGCGACGGCGGACAAGGAAGACCTTGTCCCCCCTACGAATCCGCTTGTCCCAGTCGCGGCCATAGCCGCCGGGCCAGCACCGCCATGCCCAGGCTGCGCAGCAGCATGAACAGGCAGAAGGCCAGCCACAGACCATGGTTACCCAAACCCTGCAGTAGCCAGCCGGCGGGTACGGCCAGCACGGCGGCGAGCAGCATGGCGTCGCGCATTTCCCGCGCCCGGGTGGCGCCGATCAGCAGGCCGTCCAGCAGGTAGCTCCACACCGTGATCAGCGGCAGCAGCGCCAGCCACGGCAGGTACTCACGAGCGGTGGCGAGCACCTCCGGCATGTCGCTCTGCAGGCGCAGGAAATGCTCGCCGGCCAGCAGGAATAGGAGGGCGAACGCCAGGCTGCCCAGTAGCGACCAGCCGCCGGCGATCACCAGGCTGCGGCGCAGGGCGACGCGATCCCGGGCGCCGATGGCGTGGCCGCACAGCGCCTCCAGCGCATGGGCCAGTCCGTCCAGCGCGTGGGCAGTGAGCAGCAGGCCATTGAGCAGCAAGGCATTGGCGGCCACCGTGGCATCGCCCAGCCGCGCGCCCTGCACGGTGACCAGGAAAAACACCCCCTGTAGCAGCAGCGAGCGGATCAGGATGTCGCGGTTCACCGCGAGCAGTGGCCGCCATTGAGACCATTGGCGCAATGGCGCCAGGCAAAACGCGCCGGTATGCCGGGCCAGCTCGCCGCGGCACAGCAACAGGCCGAGCAGCGCACCGCTCCACTCAGCAACCACCGAAGCGCGCGCGGCGCCGGCCACACCCCAGTCCAGGCCGAGCACGAACCACAAGTCGAGCAGCAGATTGAGCAGGTTGATGCCCAGCAGGATTGCCAGCGCCGCGCGGGCGTTCTGCGCGCCGAGAAACCAGCCGATCAGCGCCTGGCTGGCCAGCATCGCCGGCAGGCCGAGTAGACGGATGTGCAGGTACTCGCGGGCCAGGTCGTCGAGCGCCGTCGAGGGCGCCATCACTGCCAGGGCGGCGTCGCTCAGCGGCAGTGCCGCCAGGCCGAGCAGCACGGCCAGCGCCACGCTGAGCAGCCCGACCTGCACCAGCAACTGGCGCAGCGCCGCGCCATCGCCCCGCCCGCTGGCCTGGGCGGCAAAGCCGGTAGTGCCCATGCGCAGGAAGCCGCAACACCAGATCAGCAGGGTGTAGAGGCTGGCGCCTACCGCCACCGCGCCCAACTGATGGGTGTGGCTGAGGTGGCCGATCACGGCAGTATCCACCAGCGCCACCAGTGGCACGCTGAGGTTGGAGAGCAGCAGGGGAGCCGTCAGTGCCCAGACGCGGCGCTGGGTCGGCGCATGGCGCCAGTCATCAAGAAGGAGTCGAAACATGTCGGCCATCATACCCGCAGAGCCCACGGCAGGCGCGATGGCCCGCTGCTAGTCTGTGTAGCGTCGCAGGGTGTGGCGCGCGGTCGCGCACCCCGGAATAAGGAGAAGGGTGAGTGAATAAACGCCCGCACTGGCTACGGTTTGGAGCATCGCTGGCGCTGCTGGTCATTCTCGATGGCTTCCTGGCGGCGCGTGCGCTCAATGCCGAGCCGGTGGCCTCCGTGCAACGCCAGTTCGATGCCGCCGGCCGGGTGCTGCGCGACCAACAGGTCGATGCGCAGGGCCGTCCGCACGGTCTGTTGCGCGAGTTCTATGCCAATGGTGTGGTGCGTTATCAGGCCCAGTTCGTCGAGGGTCGCCGCGAAGGCCTGGAGAAGTACTTCCGCGAAGACGCCAGCCTCAGCCGGCTGGCCTATGTGGACGGACAGGGGCGTGAGCTGGCCAGCGTGGCGCTGCTGGCCGACGGCCGCCTGAGCAGTCTGCGCTGCGCGGACCGACCCTTGCTGGAAGGGCGTGACCGGGCCTGGTGCGGCTTCTCCGGCGAACCTAGCGAGCTGCCTCTGCACGACGAAAGCGGGCGGGTCACCGCGCGGGAGATCTGGCTGCATGGTGAGCTGCTGCGCCGCGAGGAATACGATCGAAACGGTCGCCTGGCCAGCCTCCAACGGCGCAATGGCGATCATGACGTGCGGGTGCGCTACTTCAGCAACGGCCAGGCGCGCAGCGAGTCGTCGTTCCGGGTCGGCCAGCCGGAGGACCGGCGCGAGGGCTTCGAGCGCGAGTGGGCGCAGACCGGCCAGCTGCTGCGCGAGAGCTACTGGCAGGACGGCCAACTGCTCAGCGACAGCCAGTGGTACCTGAACGGTCGTCTGAAGGAGCGCCGCATCCTGCAGGAAGAGGAAAACGGTCCGGCGCTGATGAGGATCGAGCAGTACTGGAACAGCGGCCGGTTGCGCTACCGGGGGTCGCAGGTCGGCGGGATCAGCGTGGGCAGCCACGAGCGCTTCGACGAGGAAGGCCGGCTGCTGCAGGAGGTGCGGGTGGACGGCAACGGCATGCCGGTGCTGCGCCTGGAATACGACCCGCAGACCGGCGAGGTGCGCAAGGCCGAGCGCATCGGCCCCAACGGCCTGACGCCGCTGCCCCTGCGCCAGGAGCGCGAGGTGTTCTAGCCATTCAGTCGCGTGCGGTGCCTTCCGGCGGCCGTATCCCCGGCGGCCGGAAAGACGCCGATCGCCCTGCGCCGTGACGTGCGCAAAACGTAGGGTGATCAACGCAATGCGTTGGCCACCGTCAGGCGCCACGAACGTTCGGCGAGAAGTCGGTAGGGTGGGTAACTCGCGCAGCGATTACCCACCGAGGCGGAGGGCGCCGTTACGAGCGCCGTTCGACGATGAAATTGGCCAGCTGACGCAACGGTTCGGCCGCCTCGCCAAATCCGGCAAGCGCGGCATGGGCCTGGTCGCGTAGCTCGAGCGCGTAGGCCTTGGCCGCGGGCAGGCCGAGCAGGGCGGGGTAAGTCGGCTTGTCGTGGGCCTGATCCTTGCCCTGGGTCTTGCCCAGCGTGGTGGTGTCGCTTTCCACGTCGAGAATGTCGTCCTGCACCTGGAAGGCCAGGCCGATGGCGCGGGCGTAGGTCTGCAGTGCCTCCAGTCGCATGGCGTCGGCCTTGCCGCTGGCCAGGGCGCCCAGGCGCACGCTGGCTTCGATCAGCGCGCCGGTCTTGTGCCGGTGCATGGTCTCCAGGGCCTGCTGGTCCAGACGGCGCCCCACGGATTCCAGATCGATGGCCTGACCGCCGACCATGCCGGCTGCGCCCGCCGCACGGGCCAGCTGGGCGAACATTTCCAGGCGCAAGGTCGGATCGGCAGGGTTGCCAGACGGCTGGCTCAGCGCTTCGAAGGCCAGCGCCTGCAGGGCATCGCCGGCGAGGATCGCGCAGGCCTCGTCGAAGGCCTTGTGGGTGGTGGGCTGGCCGCGGCGCAGGTCGTCGTCGTCCATCGCCGGCAGGTCGTCATGCACCAGCGAATAGGCGTGGATCAGCTCCACGGCGCAGGCGGCGCCATCGGCCTGCTCGAGATCGCCCTGCAGCGCCTGGCAGCCGGCATAGACCAGCAATGGACGCACACGCTTTCCGCCGTTCATCACGCTGTAGCGCATCGCGCGGAACAGGCGTTCCAGCTCCGCACGCGGCGGCATGAACAGGGTTTCCAGCGCGCTATCGACCCGGCGCTGGCAGTCTTTCTGGTAACTCTCGATCATGCCTGGTCATCCGCCTCGAACGGCTCGGTGCGGGTTTCGCCGTCGCGCTCGAGCAGCATCTGTACCTTCTGCTCGGCCTGGCCCAGCGCGCCCTGGCAGTCGCGGGTCAGGCGAATGCCCTGCTCGAAGGCGCTCAGCGACTCCTCCAGCGACAGCTCGCCGCCTTCCAGCCGCTCGACCAGCTGCTGCAACTCGGCGAGGGATTGTTCGAAATCCAGGGGGGCTTTCTTGCGGGTGGCCATGACGCAGGTCTCGGAACGATAAATCGGGCGCGACACTAGCAGAGCCGGGGCCTAGCGGCAAATGGGCGTCAGGCCGCTCGGGTGGGTCTAGCCCATCGGCAGCCAAGCAAGGCGTTGTCCACCTGCGGTTAGCCTGGTCGTAGGTCGGTCAGCGTTGTTCTGGCCGCCGTCAGGTTTAGCGCGGGGCAATGGTGGACAAGGAAGACGTTGTCCACCCTACGGACGCCTCGCCGTTGGGGTGAGCGCGGATCCACGGATCGATCAGGCGTAGACCTTCCAGAAGTAGTAGAGGGTCATGCCGCCGCCGACCACCAGCACCAGGGCGCGCAGGAACTTCGGTGGCAGGCGTTCGCCCAGTGCGCCGCCGGCGTAGCCGCCAAGGGTGGCGCCGGCCAGCAGGATCACCAGTTCGCTCCAGCTCACCCGGCCGGCGATGATGAAGGTCAGGCTGGCGACGGTGTAGATCATCGCCGAGAACAGGTTCTTCAGCGCATTGGCGCGGTTGAGCGCGTGACCCTCGATGGAGAACGCCGCCAGCTGCAGGATGCCCATGCCGGCGCCGAAGTAGCCGCCGTAGATCGAGACCAGGCCGTGGCCCAGCAGCGCCGGTGCGCTGTGGCGCACCTGGTCGGCTTCGCGGCGGCGCTTGGCCAGCCAGCGGCTCAGCCAGGGGCTGGCGGCGAACAGCAGGGTGGCGACCAGCAGGAGCCAGGGAATCAGATCGCTGAACAGATCATCGCCGCTGAGCAGCAGCAGGATGCCGCCGGCCGCGCCGCCGAGCAGGCCGACCAGCAGCAGCGGCAGCAGGTAGCTGCCGAGTCCGCGCAAGGACGGGCGTGCCGCCCAGGCCCCGGCCAGGCTGGCGGGCCACAGGGCCACGGCATTGGTGGCGTTGGCGGTGACCGGCGGCAGGCCGACGGCCAGCAGGGCGGGGAAGGAGAAGAAGGTGCCGCCCCCGGCGAGGGCGTTCATGCCGCCGGCGGCGAAACCGGCGACGAGGATCAGCAGGGCATCCAGAAGACTCATGGCGGGCTCATCTTGTTTTTATGGCAATGGGGCTTAAGAAGCGTGCACCGTTATGGAGCGCAGCTATTAAGCCCGTTGTGCCTGCCATGCGCAATCGGCAGCCGGCCGCGGCCGGGCGAACAGGAAACCCTGCAGACGATGGCAGCCGTTGAGGCGCAGGAAGGCCGCCTGCCGTTCGTTTTCCACGCCTTCGGCGACCACTTCCAGACCCAGTTGCGCGGCCATGGTCAGGATGCCGCGCACCAGCGCCACAGAGCGCGGGTTTTCGGGGAGTTCGGCGACGAACTGGCGGTCGATCTTCAGGCCGTCGAAGCGGAACTTCTGCAGGTAGGTGAGCGAGGAATAACCCGTGCCGAAGTCGTCGAGGTACAGCGGCAGTCCGATCTCCTTCAGGCGGCGCAAGGTTTCCTGCACGCTGCCGTCGGACTCCAGCAGCGCGCTTTCGGTCAGTTCCAGCTCGATCAGTTCGGCCGGCGCGCCTTCCTCGGCAAGGATGCCGGTGAGGATTTCCGCCAGGTTCGGCTGACGGAAGTCCAGCGGCGAGAGGTTGACCGCCACGCGCAGCTTCAGGCCCTGGGCGGACCACTGTACGGCCTGCCGGCAGGCCTGGCGGAACACCCAGCGCGACACGTCGCGGATCATGCCGGTGTCTTCGAGTACCGGGATGAACTGCAGCGGCGACACCAGGCCGCGACTCGGCGAGCGCCAGCGCAGCAGCGCCTCCACCGAGCGGGGGCGGTTGTCGTTGTCCACTTGGGGCTGGTAGTGCAGCTCGAACTCCTCGCGGGCGATGGCCAGGCGCAGTTCGTCTTCCATGCGCTGGCGCTCCTCCGCCTCGGCCGCCAGTTGGCTGTCGAAACAGGCCAGCCGGTTGCGGCCCTCGGTCTTGGCGCGTAGCAGCGCCAGGTCGGCCTGCTTGAGCAGTTCGCTGCCTGTACCGCCGCGCCCGGTGTGCTGGGTGATGCCGAGGCTGGCGGTGATGTACAGCGAGTACTGACGGGCCTGGAACGGCTGGCGCAGGGCCTCCAGCAGGCGCTCGCCCAGCCCTACGGCGGCGGCGCTGTCGCGGCCGTCGAGCAGGAACAGGAACTCGTCGCCGCCCAGGCGCGCCAGCAGGTCGCGGGGGCTGGCGTACAGTCGCAGGCGGTCCGCCACAGCGCGCAGCAGCTGGTCGCCGATGTCGTGGCCGAGGCTGTCGTTGATGCGTTTGAAGTGGTCGATATTGAGGAACAGCAGGCTGAGCGGGCCGCCCCGGGCGAGCAGCTCGTCGAGACGGATGAGCAGGTGATTGCGGTTGGCCACTTCGGTCAGCTGGTCGAAGTTGGCCAGATGGCGCAGGCGCTGCTCGGCGCGCTTGCGATCACCGATATCGTGCAGCAGCAACAGGTGGAACGCCTGGCCGTTGCGCTCGAAGGGCGTGCAGGAGCCTTCCAGCGATAACGGCCGGTCGCCGCAGCGGACGGTGATCTCCTGCTGCTGGCGGGGCCGCTCCTGCAGCTGGCGCCAGTTCGGCTCTCCCAGCAACGCCTGGCTGGGCAGCTCGGCCAGGCTACGCAGCGAGCGGCCGAACAGGCGGCCTGCGGCCGGGTTGGCCTCTTCCACACGCCCGTCGGCATCGATGATCAGCATGGCAATCGGCGCCGCGCTGACCAGATTGCGCAGCAGTTGCTCACTGTCGCGCAAGGCAGTCTGGTTTTCGCCGAGCTGCTGGATCATCTGATTGAAGTTCTCGGCCAGGCGGCTGATCTCGTCGCGCCCGCCAACGCTGGCCTGGGCATTGCTGTCGCCACTGGCGTAGCGCTGCACGGCCGTGCTGATGACGCCCAGCCGGCGGGTCACCAGGCGGCCGTATAAAAGGTTGAGCAGCAGGCCGAGTAGCAGCAACAGACCTAGGGTCTGGGTCAGGGACATCCAGGCGTTGGAGCGGCGCTGGTCGAGATGCTGTTCGTAGTCGAGGCTGACCAGCAGGTTGTTGCGCAGCAACTGCCCCTGCGCATAGGTGTGAACCAGTGGATAGCTGGCCAGATAACGACGCTCCTGCAGCGGCTGCCATCGCGAGCGGTCGCCGCCGAGCAGGGTCTGCAGCGTGCCTGCATCGCCCAGCTGTTCGCCGGGATCCAGGCCCAGGCGACTGGCGGCGATCACCCGTTGGCGGTCGTCGATGACCATGGCCCAGCGCACCCCGGGCAGGCTGCCGAGGTCCGCCAGCACGCTCTGCAACTCGTCGGTGCGGCGCTGGCGCAGGTGATCGCTGGCGCTGCTCTGCACCAGGATGAGGATCTGCTCGGTGTAGCGCTTGAGGTCTTCCTCGGCCAGGCGCGCGGTACGCGGCAGGTGCAGGCCGATCATCAGCAGGATGTAGAGACCGGCGAACAGCCCCAGCAACAGGGGCAGGGACTTGCGCAGCGACAAGCGGGTCAGCATGCGGACACCCCGCAGTCGAGCAGGCGTTGGTAGTCCAGTGGGCCGGCCAAGAGGGCGCGTTCCAGTTGGTAGTCATGGGTCCAGTGCAGACTCTTGAGCAGCTGGCCGCTTTCGTAGAACTGCCGGTTAAGGGCCAGATCGCCCATCAGCAGGCCCTCGCGGGTCAGGCGCAGGGCTTCTTCGTCCAGGCCCAGGCGGCGCATCAGTACACCATCAATGTAATCGGGGGATTGGCGCCAGCGCGCCAGGCTTTCGTGCCAGAGGGCCTGCAGACGGCGACGCGCTTGCGGGCTGACGCGCGTGCGGTCGACCACCAGCACGTCGATGATCTCATTGGGCAGGTCACGGCTGTCCATCAGGCGTCGGGCGCCGAGCGCCTGTAAGGCGGGCCCTTCCGAGGCAAAGGTGATGACCGCGTCGAGCGTCCCTTCCTGCATCGCGCTGCGATGTTCCTGCACGGGTAGGCTGACCACGTGCAACTGATCGTGACGCAGCCCGGCGCGGTCGAGCATCCGGGCCAGGAAGAAGGCGCCCAGGGCCGAGTCCTCCACGCCGACGCGCTTGTCGCGCAGGTCGGCCGGTTCGCGCAGCGGCGGCATGCCGTAGAGCACATCGGCGCCCGCGGAAATATCCGTGATCAGTAGGATTTCCAGGTCGTGGCCGTTGGCCATTAAGCGCAGGGTTTCGTCCACGGTGAGCATGGCCGCGTCGAGCAGGCCGTTGCGAAAGGCGCGCAGCACCCCGCTGGAGCTCGGATATTCCAGCAGCCGGAAACCCGACGGTTCCAGCCAGCGCAGGTCGTCGGCGACGTACAGGGGGCCGTAACCCAGCCAGCGATTACTGCCGATGCGCAGGTCATCGGTGTTGTCGCTGCACCCGAACAGAGCGCTGCAGAGGAGGACGAGGAGACAGAGGCGACGCATAGCGAAATTCCGTTCCGCTGACTTCAGGTCATAGCCTATAGCTAAGTGCCATCATGGCGAAAGCGTTTCCCACCTCAACGACCTGCTGGCGAAGTGGCAGAACCCATTCTAATGGGCGCCACTCCGCAGGTGAGCCCTGCCAGGCTGCGGCGTTGCGCCGCAAGCTTTCAGAACCAGCGATCGTTGCGTTTACGGCCGCGGGTCAGGGCCGGTAGCACCAGGCCGAGCAGCAGACCGGCACCGGCGATACCGCCGCCGTACACCATGTAGTCCATCAGCAGCTGGTTCTTTTCATCGCCCAGGCGCTCACGGGCGGTGCGCAGGTCCGCCTGGGCCTGGGCCAGCTCCGCGCTGAGTGCTTTGCGCTGCGCTTCCAGCTCGTCGATCAATGCCTTGCGGGAGTCCAGGGTTTCCTGCATGCCCTGCACGCGGGTCTTCCAGGTGTTCTCGATGCCGCCCAGGCGCTCGCGCAGGTCGGTCACTTCCTGCTCCAGGGCAGGCAGGCGCTCGAACTGGCTGGGGCTGTCCTGCAGGTCGCGGCTGGGAATCCACACGGTCTCGCCGGACTCGGTACGAATCTGGCTGTAGGTGCCCTGCGTGGTGAGCAAGGTGACCTTCTGGCCGGACTTCAGGGCGCCAACAATGCGATAGCCATCGGTGGGACCGCTGCGCACGAAGGTATTCAGGCTGTCGTTGACCCAGCGGTCGGCCGGAGCGGCCTGCACCTGGGACACGACGCCCAGCGCCAGCAGGCCGAACACGCCACCCAGGGCGCGGCGCGAAAAGGAGAGGGAGCGGGCGGAAGGATGACGGGACATGTACATACGAACTTCACATGTTGAGGAAACGGAAAGCCCGACGAACGGACCGACGAAAAGGGCGGTTAGTCTACCCGGCTTCAATGGCGCTGCGAGTAGACCATGGTGTCCCGGGAGCGACGAGTGGCTGGGAACGCAGGAAACCGGAAAAGTTCCCGAGCAGGGATTGGGCTTTGGTCGAGCATGGTGCGCACGGCATCACCTTTTTCCGGCTCGCTATGGCAAAAGGCTTACAAGCGCGCGCTGCGTATCACTCTATGGGGCTGCCCCCCTGTCGCGCAGAATAGGCCTCGCTGCAGCACAGGATGTGCTCGGATCAAGGAAGATGGCCAGGACAGGACGTCACCCGACAGGATGTTGGATGGCCAATAAAAGAACCCGCTTCGGCGGGTTTTTTATTGGCTAAAAATGCCGACTGTATTTCGATTTCACAGGCATAAAAAAGCCGGCCTCGTGGGCCGGCTTTCCGTTGGTGCTCCGACTTACTTCTGGTAAGCCTCGGCAGCCTTGATGATGGCGGCGCGGGCGGCATCGGCGCCTTCCCAGCCTTCAACCTTGACCCACTTGCCCTTCTCCAGATCCTTGTAGTTCTCGAAGAAGTGCTTGATCTGCTCGATCAGCAGCGGGGGCAGGTCGGTGTATTCCTTCACGTCCTTGTACAGCTGGGTCAGCTTGTCGTGCGGGACGGCGATCAGCTTGGCGTCACCGCCCGCTTCGTCGGTCATGTTCAGCACGCCGACCGGACGGCAGCGGATGACGGATCCCGGAGCGACCGGATACGGCGTCACCACCAGCACGTCCAGGGGATCGCCGTCGTCGGCCAGGGTGTGCGGGATGAAACCGTAGTTGGCCGGGTAGAACATCGGGGTGGCCATGAAACGGTCGACGAACAGGCAGTCGGTGTCGTGATCGATTTCGTACTTGATCGGCGCGTGGTTGGCCGGAATCTCGATGGCGACATAGATGTCGTTCGGCAGGTCTTTGCCGGCGGGCAGGTTGCTGTAGCTCATGAAGGCGGCTCCGTGTTCGGCCGAGGTGGCCGGGGGCGAAAAAAGTGGCGGGATTATAGGGGCAATCACCGACGCGCGCTATCGAGAGGCGGGTTCCTGATAGTCGGGATGTCGTCTCTGCAGCGTACGCAGCCGGGTCAGCGGGTCCTGGCGGTAGAACAGACTCAGCTGCCGGTAGACCTCCGGGAAGGCCTCGTGCAGGAGGTCCGGCGCGGTGAAGAAGTATTCGCTGGTGACGGCGAAGAACTCGGCCGGGTTTTCCGCCGCGTAGGGATCGATCGGGGTGTGCGCGTGCGGATTGGCATCCAGGGTGGCGTTCATGGCGTCATAGGCGGACTGCAGGGTGCTGGCCCAGTCGGCCAGGCGCATGTCGCCGTGCAGGGGTGGCAAGCCGTTGGCGTCGCCGTTGAGCATGTCCAGCTTGTGGGCCAGCTCGTGGATGACCAGGTTGTAGGCGTCCCAGCCGCCGCTTTCCTGCACGCCGGGCCAGGCGAGGATCACCGGGCCGCGTTGCCAGGCTTCGCCACTGCGCGCCTCTTCATATATATGTTCGACGCCGCTGGCGTCCCGGTGCTTCTGCGGGCTGACAAAGTCGTCCGGGTACAGCACCAGCTCATGGAAGCCCTGGTACCAGTCCAGGTCGGGGAGGTTCAGCAGCGGCAGTTGCGCCTGGGCTGCCAGGCGCAGGCGCGCGAAGGCGTCCATCTGCACGCCCGGCAGGGCGGTCAGGTGCTTGGCGTGCAGGAAGAGGATGCAGCGTTCGCCAAGCAACCGGCGCTCGGCATCGTTCAGGCCGTCGAGGATCGGCAGGCTGTCGAGCACCTGTTGCCACAGTTGGTGATCGAGAGGGTGGCGGGCTAGCAGGCGGCGACGGCGCCAGGCGCGAAATGACCACATGGGAGCGGAGGGCGGCGTAATGGGAGGGCCACCTTAAGCAAGCGGCGCGGTGACGGCAAGGGGAGCCCGGCTCTGCCGGCCGATAGCCGTTGCAGAGCCTGCTCGGGAGTCCGGTATAGGCACCGGCGGATCGGGGACGCGCGCAGCCTCGTGAGCCTTGGCGTACTCCCCCGGACGGGTACCTGACCGAACCTGCCGGCGAGAGCGGCGCAAGGGTAACAGCTGTGACCGGCGGGTCAATCGATACCTTCGAACAGCTGTTTGAAAGAATCCGCCGAACGGTCATGCCGCCCCTCATCGGCATCCGAATCGCTCTGGAACGCGCGTTCTACGCGGTCGCTCGGCAACTGACGAGGGATAGTAAAGCCGCTGCGCCTTGTATTCGACTTACGTCGTAGGTGCATTTTTTGCTCAGTCGTTAGAATGCCGCCTCAATTCCACCCCGGTAGCCAGAGAGTCCGCACATGCATACCGATCGCATCCGCCTGTCTTCTCTTCACAGCAAAGTCATGAGCGCCGAGCAGGCTGCTGCCTTGATTCAGGACGGCATGACAGTCGGTATGAGCGGATTCACCCGTGCCGGCGAAGCCAAGGCGGTGCCCATGGCGCTGGCCGAGCGCGCCAAGAAGACCCCGATGAAGATCAACCTCTTCACCGGCGCCAGCCTGGGTAACGATCTGGACAAGATCATGACCGAAGCCGGCCTGCTGGCCCGTCGCTCGCCGTTCCAGGCCGATGCCACCCTGCGCAAGGCGATCAACGCCGGCGAGGTGATGTTCTTCGACCAGCACCTGTCCCACACCGTGGAGATGATGCGCAACAAGCAGCTGAAGAAGCCGGAAGTCGCCATCATCGAAGCCGTTGCCATCACCGAGCAGGGGCACATCGTGCCGACCACCTCGCTGGGCAACTCCGCCAGCTTCGCGCTGTTCGCCGACAAGGTCATCGTCGAGCTGAACCTGGCACACAACCCGAACCTGGAAGGTCTGCACGACGTCTATATCCCGACCTATCGCCCGAACCGTCAGCCGATTCCGCTGCTGAAGGTCGACGACCGCATCGGCACCACCGCCATCCCGGTCGACCCAGCGAAGATCGCCGCCATCGTGGTCACCAACCAGCCGGACTCCTACTCGACCGTCACCCCGCCGGACGAAGAAACCGCCGCTATTGCCAGCCACCTGATCAAGTTCCTCGAGAACGAAGTCGAAGCCGGCAACCTGCCGCGCAACCTCGGTCCGCTGCAGGCCGGTATCGGCAACATTGCCAACGCCGTGCTGACCGGCCTGAAGGACTCCCCCTTCGAGGACCTGGTGATGTACTCCGAAGTGCTGCAGGACTGCACCATCGAGCTGATCGATGCCGGCAAGATGAAGTTCGCCTCGGGCTGCTCCATCACCCTGTCCGAGCGCTGCAACGACCGCGTGTTCGGCAACATGGAGAAGTACAAGGACAAGCTGGTGCTGCGTCCGCAGGAAATCTCCAACCATCCGGAAATCGTCCGTCGCATCGGCATCATCGGCATCAACACCCCGCTGGAGTTCGACATCTACGGCAACGTCAACTCCACCCACGTGGGCGGCACCAAGATGATGAACGGCATCGGCGGTTCGGGCGACTTCGCCCGCCACGCACTGGCCATCTTCGTCACCAAGTCCACCGCGAAGGACGGCAAGATCTCCTCCGTGGTACCGATGGTTTCCCACGTCGACCACACCGAACATGACGTGGACATCGTGGTGACCGAACAGGGCCTGGCTGACCTGCGTGGCCTGGCGCCGCGCGAGCGCGCCCGCGTGATCATCGACAACTGCGTGCACCCCAGCTACCGCGACAAGCTGAACGACTACTTCGAGCGCGCTTGCGCCAAGGGCGGTCAGACCCCGCACATCCTGCGCGAAGCGCTGGAGTGGCACATCCAGCTGGAAGAAACCGGCTCGATGCTGTAAGCGCGCACCGCACGGCGAAGGCCCTGATGAGTGATCATCGGGGCCTTTTTCGTTAGGGTGACTGGCGAACCGGCACCCGCCGGCCGCCGGGCTTGGCCTGAGCGAGCCGAGCGCCTACAGTGGGGCGCTGCAGCAGGAGTCGTTATGCGCGTGGATACGTCTACCGGATGGGTCAGCGGGATTCGCCACTGCCCCTCGCCCAACTACAACCAGCGTCCGCACGGGGAAGTTTCCCTGTTGGTGATCCATAACATCAGCCTGCCGCCCGGGCAGTTCGGTACCGGCAAGGTGCAGGCATTCTTCGGCAATCAGCTGGTGGCCGATGAACATCCCTACTTCGCGGAGATCTGCCACTTGCAGGTCTCCGCGCATTTCCTGATCGAGCGCGATGGCGCAGTCACCCAGTTCGTGTCCTGCCTGGACCGTGCCTGGCACGCCGGTGTGTCGCAGTTCCAGGGACGCGACAACTGCAACGATTTCTCCCTGGGCATCGAGCTGGAAGGTACCGATGAACAGCCGTACACGGATCAGCAGTACCAGGCGCTCATCGAGCTGACCGAGCGCTTGCGACAGGCCTGGCCGGCCATTACCGTCGAGCGCATCTGCGGGCACTGCGACATCGCGCCGGGACGCAAGACCGATCCCGGCCCCGCCTTCGACTGGGCGCGCCTGCGCGCCGCCCTGGAAGTACGAGGAACCTGGGTATGAATTTCATCGTTCTGTTGCTGGTGCTCTGGATCGAAAAATTTTCTGGCTGGCGCCGTCGCGTGCAGCAGGACGGACCCTGGCTGCGCCTGTTGAGTCGGGTGGAACGCCGGCCGGGTCTGGCGCAGCACCCCTGGCTGTTGTTGCTGGCACTGCTGCTGCCGCCGCTGCTGGTGCTGGCCGTGTTGCTCTGGCTGCTGCAGCCGGTTGTCTACGGCTGGCTTGCCTTGCCGGTCCACCTGCTGGTGCTGCTGTACAGCCTGGGCCGCAGCGATGTGCAGGCCGCGCTGGGCGCGTTCCGGGATGCCTGGCGGCGCGAGGAGCTGGAAACCGCCTCGCTGGCTGCCGAGCGCGACCTGCAGGTGCGTGCCGAGGGCCCCGACGAACTGCTGCCGGCGGTACAGGAACGGCTGGGCTGGCAGGCCCACGAGACCTTCTTCGCCGTCATCTTTTGGTACGCGCTGCTCGGCCCGCTGGCCGCGCTGGCGTATCGGCTGCTGGCCCTGAGCGAGGCGCAGGCCTCGGCACAGGCCCTGCGCGAGCTGGCCGGCCAGCTTCGTCATGCGCTGGACTGGCTGCCGGCTCGCGCCCTGGCGGCCAGCATGGGGCTGGTGGGCAACTTCGTGGCGGTCAACCGGGTGCTGCTGCCGGAGTTGCTGAACTGGCATCTGCCCGCCGAGCGGCTGGTGGGCGCGGCGCTGCGTGCCGCCGGCGAATGCCAGGGCGCCCCGCGGGGCGAGGCCGGCGCAGAAAGCCTGGATGCGCTCTGGCAGCTGCTGGTGCGCACCGCGGTGCTCTGGTACGCGGTATTTGCCCTGTGGATCCTGCTGGTCTGAGTTCTGCGACGGGCTCGCCGCCGTTTACCTTTAGTTACCCACCCTGGAGTCGATATCGTTTATAGATGAGGCAGTTTGCCATCGCGACGACGGGTCGCGTGCAAGGTCTGCGTGGCAAGCCCTGCTAATAAGAATAAGAGGGATCTCTCATGAAGGCGCTGCTGTATCCAGCCATGCGGCTGATGGACCGGCTTGGCTTCGGCATGAAGTTCGGGCTGATCAGTGTCGTGTTCTTCCTGCCTATTCTCGTCACCAGTTTCTACCTGCTTCGCGATGCCTACGTGCAGTACGGGCAGACCGAGCTGGCCCGCAACAGCCTGGTGCTGCTGGATGCCGCGCTCGAAGCCCGCCGCGGCCTCGAGGATTTCAAGGGCCTTCTGGCGATCCGCGCCACCGAGCCGCAGCATGACAAGGCGCTGCTCGACAGCCGCATCAGCGAGCTGCAGCAGCGGCTGCGCCAACAGCTGCAGGCGCTACCTACCAACATGTTCCCGCTCGCGGTGCGGGCAGTGCTGGACCAGGAGCGCAGCGCCCTGGCGAGCCAGTTGCAAGCCGTGGCGGACGAGCCGTCCCAGCACAACAAGGCGGAAAACGCCGAGCGCCTGTACACGGCCGCCCAGGTGTTCATCAACCGAATCGTCAACGACACCGGTCTGGGGCAGGACGCCGAGACGGATGTGCGCCAGCGCATCGAGCTGCTCAGTCGCGACACCGCTGAAGTCACCGGGCTGCTGGGGCAGTTGCGCGCCATTGGCGCGGCGGCGCTGGGTCAAGGCGTACTGCATTCCAATGACAGCATGCGCCTGGACGAATTGCTGGTCGCCCTGGAAAAGCTCCAGGGTGCCTACGCCCTGCAGCTGGAGCCCGTGCGTCAAGGCGTGCTGGCGTCCCACGCGGACGCCAGCCTGAAAAGCCTCGGGGAGCTGGCCGTCCGGCTGGAGGATGAGGTGGTGATGTCCGACAGCCTCAGCACACCCTGGCCCGAGTTCTTCGACGGGATGGGCCGCCTGTTGGCGCATACCCACGCGCTGGAGGACGCCAGCCTGCAGCGGCTGGACCAGAGCCTGGCCGAGCGCCTGGATGCGCAGCGTATTCGCATGTTCGGCCTGCTGGCCGCCATGCTCGGCGCCCTGCTGTTGATCGCCTATCTGTACGGTGCTTTCTACCTGTCGATCCGCCAGACCCTGCAGGCCCTGCGCGGGGTCATGCAGCAGGTGGCGGCCGGTGACATGACGGTCAGCTTTCAGGCCGCCAGCCGCGACGAGCTGGCCGAGCTGGGGCAGGACTTCAGCACCAGCGTGGCCCAGGTGCGTTCGCTGATCGAGCGCGTCGCGCAGACCGCCGCCGAGGTGGAGGGACAGGCGCAGCGCGTCGAGCAGATCTCCAGCCAGAGCAGCCAGGCGGTGCGCGAGCAGCGCGAGCGTATCGACCAGGTCGCCACGGCGATGAACGAAATGTCCGCCACCGCCCAGGAGGTGGCGCGCAGCGCCGCCACGGCGGTGAGCAACGCCCAGGGCGTCAACCGGGAGAGTCATGCCGGGCGCGAACTGGTGGGCAAGCAGGTGCAGGAGATTCAGCAGCTGGCTGCAGGCCTCGATCGCGCGGTGGCGAGCATCAACCGGCTGGCCGCCGACAGCCAGGCCATCGGTCAGGTGCTGGACGTGATCAAGGGTGTGGCCGAACAGACCAACCTGCTGGCGCTCAACGCCGCCATCGAGGCGGCCCGCGCC
>NZ_JBOY01000072.1:0-29161 GCF_000647775.1 Pseudomonas sp. RL
AAAACTGGCGGCGATCGAAGCCCGACTGGCCGACCCGCAGGTGTATGAAGCAGTCCGCAAGGACGAGCTCAAGCAGCTACTGGCCGAGCAAAGCACCCTCAAGGCACGCGAGGCGCAACTGGAAGAAGCCTGGCTGGCCTGCCTGGAGACCCTCGAGGCCCTGCAGGCGGAACTGGAGAGCAGTCAATGAAGGAATGGTTGCCGTTGTGGGCTCAGGAGTGGTTCGGCATCCTGGTGCCCGGCTTGCAGATTGTCCTGATCCTGTTCGTCGCCTGGGCGCTGCAGCGCCTGCTGCGGCGCTTCATCGTGCGCGTGGGCGAGCGCTACCGCCTGCCGATGGAATTGCTGATGCCGCTGCGCGGCCTGCTCAGCTGGCTGATCATGGGCAGCGCCCTGCTGATGGTGCTGGAGCGCCTGGGCGTGTCGGCCACCGTGCTGTGGACCGCGCTGACCGGTTTCGCCGCCGTGGCGGCGGTGGCCTTCTTCGCCGCCTGGAGCGTGCTCTCCAACCTGTTCTGCGCCCTGCTGATCTTCACCGCCAGCCCGTTTCGCATCGGTGATCAGCTGGAAGTGGTGGAAAGCGCCGACAAGCCCGGGGTCAAGGGCCGAGTGGTGGACATCAATCTGCTCTACACCACCCTCGAGGATGTCAGCGAGGGCAGTCAGGGCTGCCTGCTGCAGATTCCCAATTCGCTGTTCTTCCAGAAGGTCGTGCGCCGCTGGCGGGGCACCGAACTTTCTACCCTCAAGCGCGAGATCTGATCCCCTATGGAATGGCTGACCAACCCGGAAATCTGGGTAGCTTTCCTGACTCTTACCGCCCTGGAAATCGTCCTGGGCATCGACAACATCATCTTCATATCCATCCTGGTGTCGCGCCTGCCCAGGCACCAGCAGGCCAAGGCACGTTTCTTCGGCCTGGCGCTGGCCATGGGTACGCGCATCCTGCTGCTGCTGTCGATTGCCTGGGTGATGCGCCTGACCAACGACCTGTTCACTGTCTGGGGTGAAGGCATTTCCGGTCGAGACCTGATCCTGTTCTTCGGCGGCCTGTTCCTGCTGTTCAAGAGCACCCTGGAGATCTGGCACAGCGTCGAGGGCGAAGAGGAATCCCATGAGGGTGCCGGCGCCGCCAGGGCCGGCTTCATGAGCATCATTCTGCAGATCGCGGTGATCGACATCATCTTCTCCCTGGACTCGGTGATCACCGCTGTGGGCTTGGTGGAGAACGTGCCGGTGATGGTCGCCGCCATCGTCATCGCCGTAATAGTAATGATGCTGGCCGCCGGCACCATCAGCGAGTTCATCGACAAGCACCCGACCCTGAAGATTCTTGCCCTGTCGTTCCTGATCGTGGTCGGCACCCTGTTGGTGGCCGAGGCCTTTGACGTGCACGTACCCAAGGGCTATGTGTACTTCGCCATGGCCTTCTCGCTGGGCGTCGAGGCGCTCAACATCCGCATGCGCCGCGCCATGAGCCGCAAGCTGCGTGATCCGCTGAAACTCAACAAGGGCCAGCCGGACTGAGTCCGCCTGACCCGCCGGGGACACTGCCATGGCCTGGGAAACCTGGTTCGCCTTCTTCGCCGCCTGCTGGGTGATCAGCCTGTCGCCCGGCGCCGGCGCCATCGCCTCGATGTCCAGCGGCCTGCGCTACGGCTTCTGGCGCGGCTACTGGAACGTGCTGGGCCTGCAGCTGGCGCTGGCCCTGCAGATCGCCATCGTCGCCGCCGGCCTGGGCGCGGTGCTGGCGGCCTCGGAGCTGGCCTTCGGGCTGATCAAGTGGTTCGGTGTCGCCTACCTGCTGTACCTGGGCTGGAAGCAGTGGGTCGCGCCGGTGGGCGAGCTGGCCGCCAGCGACACGGCGCGTCCGCTGGGCCGACCGCTGACCCTGGTGCTGCGCGGCTTTCTGGTCAACGCCAGCAACCCCAAGGCGATCGTCTTCATCCTCGCGGTGATTCCCCAGTTCCTCGATCCGCGTCAACCGCTGCTATCCCAGTACCTGATCATCGCCGCCACCATGATCGCCGTGGACCTGGTGGTGATGGCCGGCTACACCGGGCTGGCGGCCCGGGTACTGCGCCTGCTGCGTTCGCCTCGCCAGCAGCGGCTGCTCAACCGCACCTTTGGCGCGCTGTTCATGGCGGCCGCCGCCTTGCTGGCCACCGTGCGCCGGGCGCCGGCCTGACATGCGCATCTGGATCGACGCCGACGCCTGCCCCCGTCCGGCGCGGGACCTGGTGGTCAAGTTCGCCCTCAAGCGCAGCCTGCAGGTCAGCCTGGTGGCCGGCCAGGCGCAGACCAAACCGGCCTTTGCCTGCGTACGCCTGATCGTGGTGCCCAGCGGGCCGGATGCCGCCGACGATTACCTGGTCGAACACGCCGAGCCGGGCGATCTGGTGATCTGCAGCGACATTCCGCTGGCCGACCGGCTGGTGAAGAAGGGCGTCGTCGCCCTCGACCCGCGCGGCCGCGAGTTCGACGAGCGCAACATGGGCGAGCGCCTGGCGCTGCGCAACCTGTTCAGCGATCTGCGCGATCAGGGGCAGATGGGCGGTGGTCAGGCGGCCTATGCCGAGCGTGATCGCCAGGCCTTCGCCAACGCGCTGGATCGCCTGGTGACGCGCCTGTCCCGAGGCTGAGTCGGCTCAGGCGTAGCGTCGGGCATGCTCGTCGATCCGTTGCTGCAGGCGGTACAGCCATGCGAAGCCCTGTTCCCAGCGACGGTGTCCCGACTTCACATTGATATGGCCGACGCCGCTGAGCAGCGTGGCCTCGGCGTACCAGTCGGCGGCCAGTTGCAGGGCACTCGAGGCGCTGGCCGCCGGGTCGTTGTCGGAGGCGACCAGCAGGCTGGGGAAGGGCAGCGGCTGGCGCGGCAGCGGCGCAAAGTTGCGCAGCGGCTGCGGGCATTCGGCGCGCTCCACATCCGCCGGCGCCACCAGCAGCGCGCCACGGACTCGCTCCAGCAGAGCAGGTGATGCCTGGGTTGCCCAGTGGGCGATGGTCACACAGCCCAGGCTGTGGCCGATCAGGATCACCGGGCCGGGCGCCCGCGCGATGGCCTCTTCCAGGCGGCGCACCCAGGCAGCCTGACGCGGCTGCATCCAGTCATCCTGTTCCACTCGGGCGCTGTTGGGCAGCACGCGCTGCCAGTGGCTCTGCCAATGCTCGGCCGGCGACCCCTGCCAGCCGGGAACGATCAGGTAGTGGGGAGTGGAAAGGGACATGGCGCGCCTCCTGACGATTTCGGGCGCCAGTGTAGGGAGCTCTGTTTCGGATAAGAAGGAATAAAAGATTATTTTCTTATGCCTTTGAAGGATCTTCGTAGGGTGGCTCGCGCTTTACCGAGCCACCGTGCGCGCCGAGAGGCGCGCTGCCCGTGAAGCGGTGGCTTACCCGCACAGATAAGTCCCGGTGCCCACCGCGATCAGCACACCGTCCTGGTTATGCAGTTCGCTGCGCACCACTGCCACCTTGTTGCCCTCGCGCAGTGGCACCGCGCTGGCGATGAAGGACATGCCGCGTCCGGGGCGCAGGTAGTCGATGCGCAGGTCGATGGTGCCCAGTCGCGCCAGCCGGGCCATGCGTTCGGCCACCGGCAGCTCGTTCAGCCGTTCGCAGGCGCCAATCAGCGCCATGGCCCCGCCGGCCACGTCCAGCAGCGTGGCGATCGCGCCGCCATGCAGGATGCCCTGCACGAAGTTGCCAACCAGCTCGGCGCGCATCGGCATGCGCATCAGCACCTGCTGGCGGGACAGGCTGTCGATCTCGATGCCCAACTGCTGGTTGAAGGGGATGCGGGTGAAGAACTGGCCGATGGCCGCGTACAGCTCGTCGTTGGAGGATGGATGCATCGACGGCGCTCCGGAAGGCGGAGTGCGCAGGCTCGCCGGAAAGCGGCATCGCTGGCCAGTGGGCTGGCGCAGCGAGCCGGCAGTTTGTCCGCTATGACCTGTGGTCAGCCCTCGGCAAGGATCAGCACCTCGTCGACCAGCTTGTTGATGCCGGTGGCGGCCTCGCTGATGGACTTGGCCAGCATGTAGGCCGGGGTGGTGACCAACTTGTGGCGCCGATCGATCACGATGTCCTCCACCGGGCACTCCTGATGGTGCGCGCCCATCTTTTCCATGGCTGCGGCGGTGTCGGCGTCGTTGCCGATGGTGCACTGCACACCGGCACCGAAGATCTTCGCCGCCAGCGCGGGGGCGATGCAGATCAGGCCGATCGGCTTGCTCGCCTGCGCGAAGGCCTGGGTGAAGGCCAGCACGTCGGGTTGCACGCTGCAGTTGGCGCCGCTGACCGCGAAATCGCTGAGGTTCTTGGCCACACCGAAGCCGCCCGGCAGGATCAGCGCATCGAAGTCCTCGACCCGCGCTTCGCGCAGGTCCTTGATGTTGCCGCGCGCGATACGCGCCGCCTCGACCAGTACGTTGCGTGTGCCATTCATTTCTTCGCCCCGGTAATGGTCGATCACGTGCATCTGCTCGACATTCGGCGCGAAGCACTGGACCTGGGCGCCACGCTGGTCCAGGCGCAACAGCGTGAGCACGCTCTCGTAGATTTCCGCTCCGTCGTAGACACCACAGCCGGAAAGAATGACGGCGACTTTCTTGTGCATGCTGTTCTCCTGTATCGGTTCCTGAATGTGCAACCGCTGTGTCGTAGAGGCGGCGGATGCCGTCATCCTACTGCGTGATTGCCGGGTGGGCGAGTTCCTGCTTGGAGTGCCGGCGGTTGCCGCTGTTGCATGCCGGACGTCGCCGGCGCATGGCTCGACGCAGAGCCTCGGCTGGCCGACAATGGCCGCTCGTCGCGCCCGCCTGTGGGCGCCGTGCGGGCTGTCATCAAACGGTCATGATGATGCCGCTAACTCTTCACACACGCGCCCATGGGGCGCCTGGAGTACCCGCCGTGAGCTACACCCCCGCCGATCGCCTGTTCCCCGCCACCCGCCTGCGCCGCAACCGCAAGGACGAGTTTTCCCGTCGCCTGGTGCGCGAGAATCGGCTGAGCGTGGACGATCTGATCCTGCCGGTGTTCGTGCTCGACGGCGAGAACCGTCGTGAGGCAGTGCCCTCCATGCCCGGCGTGGAGCGCCTGTCCATCGACCTGCTGCTCAAGGAGGCCGAAACCTGGGTTGAGCTGGGCATTCCGGCGCTGGCGCTGTTCCCGGTCACCCGGACCGAGAAGAAGTCCCTGGACGCCGCCGAAGCCTGGAACCCGGACGGCATCGCGCAGCGCGCCACCCGCGCCCTGCGCGCGCGCTTCCCGGAACTGGGGGTGATCACCGACGTGGCGCTGGACCCGTTCACCACCCACGGCCAGGACGGCATCCTGGATGAAGAAGGCTACGTTCAGAACGACGTGACCGTCGATGCCCTGGTGCGCCAGGCGCTGTCCCATGCCGAGGCCGGTGCGCAGGTGGTGGCACCGTCGGACATGATGGACGGCCGCATCCAGGCCATCCGCGAAGCGCTGGAAGTGGCCGGCCACGTCAACGTGCGCATCCTCGCCTACTCAGCCAAGTACGCCAGCGCCTACTACGGCCCGTTCCGCGACGCGGTGGGTTCGGCCGCCAACCTGGGCAAGGGCAGCAAGAACACCTACCAGATGGACCCGGCCAACGGTGACGAGGCGCTGCACGAAGTGGCCGCCGACCTTGCAGAGGGTGCCGACATGGTGATGGTGAAGCCCGGCCAGCCTTACCTGGACATCGTCTGGCGCGTGAAGGAGACCTTCAAGGTGCCGACCTTCGCCTACCAGGTCAGCGGCGAGTACGCCATGCACATGGCAGCCATCCAGAACGGCTGGCTGAGCGAGGCGGTCATTCTCGAATCCTTGGTCGGATTCAAGCGTGCCGGGGCCGATGGCATCCTCACCTACTTCGCGGTGCGTGCCGCGCAATTGTTGAAACAACAGGGGCAATAAGCCCCCCAGCCGATCAGCAGGGAACCGAGATGAACACCGACGTTTCTATCGACAGTACAACCCCGGAGCGTGTTGACGGGGTCGAGGCGCCGCAGGTCGACGCGCTGCCGGTAGCACCCGAGCCGCCCGTGGCGACGGTGACCAACCTGGACGACACCAGCCTGTACATCCACCGCGAGCTGTCCCAGCTGCAGTTCAACATCCGCGTGCTGGACATGGCGCTGGACGAGTCCTACCCGCTGTTGGAGCGTCTCAAGTTCCTGCTGATCTTCTCCAGCAACCTGGATGAGTTCTTCGAGATCCGCGTCGCCGGCCTGAAGAAGCAGGTCAACTTCGCCCGCGAGCAGGCCGGCGCCGATGGCCTGCAGCCCCACCAGGCGCTGGCGCGCATCGGCGAGGTGGTGCACGAGCAGGTCACCCGCCAGTACTCGATCCTGCATGACGTGCTGCTGCCCGAGCTGGCCAAGCAGCAGATCCGCTTTATCCGCCGCCGGCAGTGGAACACCAAGATCAAGGCCTGGGTGCGTCGCTACTTCCGCGAGGAAATCGCGCCGATCATGACGCCGATCGGCCTCGACCCGACCCATCCGTTCCCGCTGCTGGTCAACAAGAGCCTCAACTTCATCGTCGAGCTGGAAGGCGTGGACGCCTTCGGCCGCGACTCCGGCCTGGCCATCCTGCCCGCGCCGCGCCTGCTGCCGCGGCTGATCCGCATTCCCGAGGAGGTTGGCGGCGCAGGCGACAACTTCGTGTTCCTGTCCTCGATGATCCACGCCCATGCCGACGACCTGTTCCACGGCATGAGCGTCAAGGGCTGCTACCAGTTCCGTCTGACCCGCAACGCCGATCTGGCGCTGGACGAGGACGTCGAGGACCTGGCCCGTGCATTGCGGGGTGAGCTGCTGTCGCGCCGCTACGGCGACGCGGTGCGCCTGGAAGTGGCTGACAACTGCCCGGCACATCTGTCCAATTACCTGCTGCGCCAGTTCAACCTGGGCGAGGGCGAGCTGTACAAGGTCAACGGACCGGTCAACCTGACCCGGCTGTTCAGCATCACCGGCCTGGACGGCCATCCGGAGCTGCAGTACACGCCGTTCACGCCGAGCATTCCCAAGGCGCTGCAGAACGCCGAGAACATCTTCAACGTGGTGGCCAAGCAGGACATCCTGCTGCTGCACCCCTACGAGTCGTTCACGCCGGTGGTCGATCTGCTGCGCCAGGCGGCCAAGGACCCCCATGTGCTGGCCATCAAGCAGACGCTGTACCGCAGCGGTGCCAACTCGGAGATCGTCGACGCGCTGGTGGAAGCGGCGCGCAACGGCAAGGAAGTCACCGCGGTGATCGAGCTGCGCGCGCGCTTCGACGAGGAGTCCAACCTGCACTTGGCCGGTCGCCTGCAGCAGGCCGGCGCGGTGGTCATCTACGGCGTGGTGGGCTTCAAGACGCACGCCAAGATGATGCTGATCATGCGCCGCGAGAACGGCGAACTGGTGCGCTACGCCCACCTGGGCACCGGCAACTACCACGCCGGCAACGCGCGCCTGTACACCGACTACAGCCTGTTGACCGCCGACGCGGCGCTCGGCGAGGACGTCTCCAAGCTGTTCAGCCAGCTGATCGGCATGGGCAAGACCCAGCGCATGAAGAAGCTGCTGCATGCGCCCTTCACCTTGAAGAAGACCCTCCTCGACCTGATCGCCCGCGAGACCCAGACGGCCAGCGAGGGCAAGCCGGCGCACATCATCATCAAGGTCAACTCGCTGACCGATCCGAAGATGATCAAGGCGCTGTACAAGGCCAGCCAGGCCGGCGTGAGGATCGACCTGATCGTGCGCGGCATGTGCTGCCTGCGCCCGGGCATTCCCGGGGTGTCGCACAACATCCAGGTGCGTTCGATCATCGGCCGCTTCCTGGAGCACAGCCGGGTGTACTACTTCCTGGCCGGCGGCGAGGAGCAGCTGTTCCTGGCCAGTGCCGACTGGATGGAGCGCAACCTGGACCGCCGCGTGGAGACCTGCTTCCCGGTGGAAGGCAAGAAGCTCAAGCTGCGGGTCAAGAAGGAGCTGGAAACCTACCTGGCAGACAACACCGGCAGCTGGATCCTGCAGCCGGATGGTCGCTACGTGCGCAACACACCCAGCGGCAATGCCCACCCGCGCAACAGCCAGATCCAACTGCTGGAGCGCCTGGCCAGCCCGCAGCTGCCCGTGCTCTGATCGGCGCCGGAGCCATGACGTCAAACCGTTGCCGCATTTTGTGATGCGGTCGATGGTTTGATCGCGGCGGTTGCCGAACACTCTCGCCCCGTTGCGCGCGGCGATCCCGCGGGCAACGGTCGCGATCGGCAAGGCTTCGGGCAGGGTAGCTGTGGAGCGGGTCGATCCCCTCATTCATCGTGGCTGCGGACAGGGGAAGGTCTTTGTCGGCTGCGCTGAACAAGTGCCTTTATCCATGCACCGTATCGTTCCACCGCTCCATTGCCTGCTGCTGGGGCTGTTTCTGGCCCTGCCGGCCAGCGCCCAGGATGGCGAGCCCATCCTCATCCGTTTCGCTCACGTGGTCGCCGACGACACCCCGAAAGGCAAGGGCGCGTTGCTGTTCAAGCAGCTCGCCGAACAGCGCCTGCCGGGCAAGGTGAAGGTCGAGGTCTACCCCAACTCCACGCTGTACGGCGACGGGGACGAGATGCAGGCGCTGCTCGATGGCAAGGTCGAGCTGCTGGCCCCCTCGCTCTCCAAGTTCGATCGCTACACCAAGAAGCTGCAGCTCTTTGACCTGCCGTTCCTCTTCGACGATGCCGAGGCGGTGAAGCGTTTCGGTCGGCGCGAAAAGAGTCGCGAACTGCTGCGTTCCATGGTCGGGCACGGCATCAGCGGGCTGGCCTACTGGAGCAACGGACTCAAGCAGCTGTCGGCCGACCGCCCGCTGCTGCTGCCGGCCGATGCCCGTGGTGTCAGCTTCCGGATCCAGAATTCGGCGGTGCTGCAGAGCCAGTTCGAGGCGCTGGGCGCGCAGCCGGTGCGCCTGGCCTTCGGGGCCATGTACCAGGCTCTGGAAAGCGGCCAGGTGCAAGGCGCGGAAAACCCCTGGTCGAACATCGTCAGCCAGAAGGTGCACACCGTGCAGTCGCACATCGTGGAGAGTAACCACGGCGTGCTGCACTACATGCTGATCACCAACACCCAGTTCTGGAACGGCTTGCCCTATGCGATCCGCGTCGAACTGGACGGCATCGTCGAGGAAGTCACCCAGGTGGTGAATGCCGAGGCCGAGGCGCTGAACGCGCGTGACCGCGCGCGGATCGTCGCCAGCGGCAAAACCAAGCTGATCACCCTGAGCGCGGAGCAGCGCGCGGCCTGGCGCGAGGCGATGCTGCCGGTCTGGAAGCTCTACGAGGACGAGATCGGCGCCGATGTGATCCGCGCCGCGCTGGCCGTCAACCGCAATCGCTGAGCGGCCGGGGCAGGCCCCGGCTCGGCTTCAGTGCACGCTCAGGCGGTACTCGATGCGCTTGAGCCAGTCGGCTTCCTGGGCGAAGTCCGCGCGGGTCAGCGGGTTGGCGGCCAGCCAGCCCTCGGGGAAGTGCAGGTCCAGATGGCGTTCGCCCGCCTCCAGGCGCACCCGGGGCATTTCCTGGGTGCCACGGATGTGGTGGAAGAGGATGGCGAAGCGCAGCAGGATGCACAGGCGCACCAGGGTATCGGTGTCGCCATCGGCTTCCTGGAACTTGTCCAGCGGAATGTTGCGGCGGTGACCGCGCACCAGCAGCGCCAGGTGCAACTGGTCCTGCCGCGAGAAGCCGGCCAGGTCCGAGTGCTCGATCAGGTAGGCGCCATGCTTGTGGTAGTGGTAATGAGCGATGTCCAGGCCGACCTCATGCACCCGGGCCGCCCAGCCCAGCAGCTCGCGATGCCAGTCCTGATCGAGCTTCCAGGCGCCCGCCACCTGCTCCAGGGCTGATAGCGCCTTGGTCTTCACCCGCTCGGCCTGCTCCTGGTCCACGTGGTAGCGCTCCATGAGCGCCGACAGGGTGCGCTCGCGCACATCCTCGTGGCTGTGGCGGCCGATCAGGTCGTAGAGCACGCCTTCACGCAAGGCGCCTTCGGAGTGGGTCATGTGCTGCAGGCCCAGGGCGTCGAAGATGGCTTCGAGAATGGCCAGGCCGGCCGGGAAGATGGGGCGGCGGTCCGGCTTGAGCCCTTCGAAATCGATCTGCTCGACGCTGTCCAGCTTGAGCAGGCGCCGCTTGAGCCAGTCCAGGCCTTCGGCATTCACCTCGCCGTTGCCGCGTTGTGCGGCCTGGATGACCTGGCCGATGGCGCGGATGGTGCCGGAGGCGCCCACCGCTTCCTGCCAGCCGTGCCGACGCAGGCCGGTTTCGATGCTCATCAGCTCCAGGCGTGCGGCGGTATAGGCCTCGGCGTAACGGGCCGTGCTGATCCGGCCGTCTGCGAAGAACTGCTTGGTAAAGCTGACGCAGCCCATTTGCAGGCTTTCCCGGGTCAGCGGCTCGAAGCGCTGGCCGATGACGAATTCCGTGCTGCCGCCACCGATATCGGCGACCAGGCGGTTGCCGTTCATGTCGGGGAAGGTGTGCGACACGCCGAGATAGATCAGGCGCGCCTCTTCGATGCCGGCCACCACTTCCACGGGGTGCCCGAGCAGCGCTTCGGCGCGCCGGATGAACAGGTTGCGGTTGCGCGCCACGCGCAGGGCATTGGTGCCGACGATGCGCACCGCGCCCTGCGGCAGGCCATGGATCAGCTGGGCGAAACGGGCCAGGCAGTCGAGGCCGCGCTGCATGGCTTCCTCGGTGAGGTGGCGGCGTTCATCGAGGCCGGCGGCCAGCTGGACCTTTTCGCCCAGGCGCTCGAGGATGCGGATTTCACCCTGGTCGACACGGGCCAGCACCATATGGAAGCTGTTCGACCCCAGATCGATGGCGGCGATCAGGGGGAACTGCTCTTGGACGTTGGACATAACGGTAGTCTCGGAAAAAAGCCGGGCAATCCTGCCATGTGATCATGGCAGAGCCAACGTCGAGTGTTGGCGATGGCCGCCGCGGCCCGTTGAGTGCGCCGGCCACGGCGACGGGTTGCGAGAGGGCTCCGCGTTGCGGCACGCCGATTCGGCGGGCCGGTGGCCGCCTGGCGTGCCTGCGGCATCCGGTCGCGGGGCTGTGGGGCGTTCGTCCCGTGCGCAGAGATTGACGAGGCCGCCATGACCCATAGTCAGAGTCAATCGCCGTCGCCTTCCAGATGTGGCCGGGGAAGGCTATCATACGGCCCACTTTTGCCTTGTCCGATCACGGAGACTTCCATGAGTGAGTTCATCACCAACGTCAGCGATGCCAGCTTCGAGCAGGACGTGCTCCAGGCGGACGGCCCTGTGCTGGTTGACTACTGGGCCGAGTGGTGCGGTCCGTGCAAGATGATCGCGCCGGTTCTGGACGAGATCGCCCAGACCTACCAGGGCAAGCTGAAGGTCTGCAAGCTGAACATCGACGACAACCAGGAAACCCCGCCGAAGTACGGCGTGCGCGGTATCCCGACGCTGATGCTGTTCAAGAACGGCAACGTCGAGGCCACCAAGGTGGGCGCCCTGTCCAAGTCGCAGCTGGCTGCCTTCCTGGACGCCAACCTGTAAGCGACGCGTGATGAAAAAGCCCTGCCGTTCGGCGGGGCTTTTTGCTTTACGGGCTGGACGCCTGTCCTTGGCCGATGGTAGATTCGGCACCGCTGTTTTTTTCGCAGCTCCCCGCAAGCCGTCGTCGACGCATTTAGCATTCGTATCTGCACGCGATTTCTGGTCGCCTTCTCCGACGCGGCTCACAAGCTCGATGCTTGTCCCATCCCTACCGCATACAACTTCGTCATTCCTATGAATCTGACCGAACTCAAGCAAAAGCCGATCGCCGAACTGCTCGACATGGCCGAACAGATGGGCATCGAGAACATGGCCCGTTCGCGCAAGCAGGACGTGATCTTCGCGCTGCTGAAGAAACACGCCAAAAGTGGCGAGGAAATCTCCGGTGACGGCGTGCTGGAAATCCTCCAGGACGGCTTCGGCTTCCTGCGCTCGGCCGACTCGTCCTACCTGGCCGGCCCCGACGACATCTATGTCTCGCCCAGCCAGATCCGTCGCTTCAACCTGCGCACGGGCGACACCATCGTCGGCAAGATCCGTCCTCCCAAGGAAGGCGAGCGCTACTTCGCGCTGCTCAAGGTCGATTCGATCAACTTCGACCGCCCGGAAAACGCCAAGAACAAGATCCTGTTCGAGAACCTCACCCCGCTATTCCCCAACCAGCGCCTGAAGATGGAAGCCGGCAACGGTTCCACCGAGGATCTCACCGGCCGCGTCATCGACCTCTGCGCCCCGATCGGCAAGGGTCAGCGCGGTCTGATCGTCGCCCCGCCCAAGGCGGGCAAGACCATCATGCTGCAGAACATCGCGGCCAACATCACCCGCAACAATCCCGAGTGCTACCTGATCGTCCTGCTGATCGACGAGCGCCCGGAAGAAGTGACCGAGATGCAGCGCACCGTGCGCGGCGAAGTGGTCGCCTCCACCTTCGACGAACCGCCGACCCGCCACGTGCAGGTTGCCGAAATGGTCATCGAGAAGGCCAAGCGCCTGGTCGAGCACAAGAAGGACGTGGTCATCCTGCTCGACTCCATCACCCGCCTGGCGCGCGCCTACAACACCGTGATCCCCAGCTCCGGCAAGGTGCTGACCGGTGGTGTCGACGCCCATGCCCTGGAGAAGCCCAAGCGCTTCTTCGGCGCCGCCCGTAACATCGAGGAAGGCGGCAGCCTGACCATCCTGGCCACCGCCCTGGTGGAAACCGGCTCGAAGATGGATGAAGTCATCTACGAAGAGTTCAAGGGCACCGGCAACCTGGAGCTGCAGCTGGAGCGCCGCATCGCCGAGAAGCGCGTGTTCCCGGCGATCAACATCAACCGCTCCGGTACCCGCCGCGAGGAGCTGCTGACCGCCGATGACGAGCTGCAGCGCATCTGGATCCTGCGCAAGCTGCTGCACCCGATGGACGAGATCGCCGCCATCGAGTTCCTGCTCGACAAGCTGAAAGACACCAAGACCAACGACGAATTCTTCATGTCCATGAAGCGCAAGTAAGCGTTCGGTCCAGGTAGCCAAAAGGCCGGGCTTGTCCCGGCCTTTTGCTTTTTCAGCGGTTTTGTAACACGGCGGCCAACGGTACACTGCGGCCCCCGACCCGCCCCCAGCGAGGCCCAAGCATGCAGTATCGCGATCTGCGCGACTTCATCACTGCCCTGGAACAGCGCGGCGAGCTGAAACGCATTCAGACGCCGGTGTCGCCCGTTCTGGAAATGACCGAGATCTGCGACCGCACCCTGCGCAAGGGTGGCCCGGCGCTGCTGTTCGAAAAGCCCGCCGGCTTCGACATGCCGGTGCTTGGCAACCTGTTCGGCACTCCCGGTCGCGTGGCGCTGGGCATGGGCGCCGAGGCGGTGTCGGAACTGCGCGAGATCGGCAAGCTGCTCGCCTACCTCAAGGAGCCCGAGCCGCCGAAGGGTTTCAAGGACGCGCTGGGCAAACTGCCGCTGCTCAAGAAGGTCATCAGCATGGCGCCCAAGGTGCGCAAGGACGCCGCCTGCCAGGAAGTGATCCTGGAAGGCGACGACGTTGACCTGTCCCGCCTGCCCATCCAGCACTGCTGGCCGGGCGATGCCGCGCCGCTGATCACCTGGGGCCTGACCATCACCAAGGGGCCGAACAAGGAACGCCAGAACCTCGGTATCTACCGCCAGCAGGTGATCGGCCGCAACAAGGTGATCATGCGCTGGCTGAGCCATCGCGGCGGCGCGCTGGATTACCGCGAGTGGTGCGAGAAGTATCCGGATCGCCCGTACCCGGTGGCCGTGGCGCTGGGCGCCGACCCGGCGACCATTCTCGGCGCGGTGACACCGGTGCCGGATACCCTCTCCGAATACGCCTTCGCCGGCCTGCTGCGCGGTTCGCGCACCGAGCTGGTCAAGTGCCTGGGCAGCGAGCTGCAGGTGCCGGCCGGCGCCGAGATCATCCTCGAAGGGCATATCTACCCGGGAGAGATGGCCGACGAAGGCCCCTATGGCGATCACACCGGCTACTACAACGAGGTGGATCGCTTCCCGGTGTTTACCGTCGAGCGCATCACCCACCGCAAGGATCCGATCTACCACAGCACCTATACCGGTCGTCCGCCTGACGAGCCGGCGATCCTCGGCGTGGCGCTCAACGAAGTGTTCGTGCCGATCCTGCAGAAGCAGTTCCCGGAGATAACCGACTTCTACCTGCCGCCGGAAGGCTGCTCCTACCGCATGGCGGTGGTGACCATGAAGAAGCAGTACCCGGGGCATGCCAAGCGGGTGATGCTCGGCGTGTGGAGTTTCCTGCGCCAGTTCATGTACACCAAGTTCGTCATCGTCACCGACGACGACATCAACGCCCGCGACTGGAACGATGTGATCTGGGCCATCACCACGCGCATGGACCCCAAGCGCGACACGGTGATGATCGATAACACACCCATCGACTACCTGGACTTTGCCTCGCCGATTTCTGGCCTGGGCTCGAAGATGGGCCTGGATGCCACCCACAAGTGGCCGGGCGAGACCAGCCGAGAATGGGGCCGCGTCATCACCCGCGATGAGGCTGTCGTGCGGCGCGTCGACGAACTCTGGGCGAGTCTGGGCATCGACTGAGCGGACGCAGAGCCGCCATAGCACAACCTGAATCGGTGTCGCGGCCGGCAACGTCCGTGGCCCCGGTCGTATTTCCCTGCGAGAAACTGCCTTGAACGTGACTGTCCAACCCTCCGGCGTGGTGCTGGAGGTTCAGCCTGGCGAGTGCATCCTGGATGCCGCCCGGCGCCTGGGCCTGGAATGCCCTCAGAGCTGCCGCAACGGCAATTGCCACATCTGCGCCGCCACGCTGCTGCGCGGCCGGGTGCGCCAGCGCGACGCCGAGCTGACCGCCGGCGAGGTCCTGCCCTGTGTGGCGGTGCCGCTGGCGGACTGCGAACTGCTGTGGCCGCTGCTGCTGGCGCCGGGCACCCTGCCGGTGCGCGAGATGAGTTGCCAACTGATCGCCTGCGAACCGCTGGGTGGCGACGTGTACCGCCTGCGCCTGCGCGCGCCGGCTGGCAAGCCGCCACGCTACCACGCCGGGCAGTATGTGATGCTGCAGCGCGAGGATGGCGATTGGTCGGCCTATTCGCTGGCGTCCGCGCCGCACCAGGGCCGCGAGCTGGAACTGCACATCCTGGCGCGCGACGAGCAGCCGCGTGCGCTGCTGGCGTTCATCGAACGCAGCGGGGTAGCACGGGTCCAGCTGCCGTTCGGCGATGCCTGCCTGGAACGCCTGCCGGAGGGTCCGCTGCTGCTGATCGCCGCTGGCACCGGCCTGGCGCAGATGTGCGGCCTGATCGAGCACTGCCGTGCCTCCGGCTTTGCCCATCCGCTGCACCTCTATTGGGGGGTGCGCAGTCCCGAGGACTTCTATGCGCTGCCGCAGTGGGACGAGTGGCAGCGCACGCCCAACCTGATCTTGCACCGGGTGGTCAGCGACCTGTGCGGCTGGGAAGGGCGCTGCGGGCTGTTGCACGAGGCCGTGCGGGCGGACTTCCCCAGCCTGTCCGGACTGCACGTCTATGCCAGCGGCTCGCCGGCGATGGTCTACGCCACCCTGGATGCGCTGGTGGAGGCCGGCATGGCGCCGCAGCAGATGCATGCTGATGTCTTCGCCTATGCGCCGCGTCCGGCCTGAGGGCCGTAACGCTTTTCTTGTCCGCCATCGCGCCGGCGCGGCGCGCCTGGCGGCCCGCAGGGTGGGTCGATAAGGCGACCCACCCTGCGGAGTCCTGGACGCCGTCCGAAAATTGACGCGGGCAGCCGCCGCCGCCGGGCCAGCCCGGCGAAGCCTCGCGGAATGCCGCGCGCCACGAGCTGGCACGCTAATAGCTAGGCAAGCCGTCAACGCCAGAGGAGTTTGCTTGTGAAATCGCTTATCGCCGCGCTGATGCTGCTGGGTCTGTTTGCCGCTCCGGTGCAGGCTGCCAAGGAATACGATCCCAGCAAGGTTCTGTATGTCGAGCTGCGCCCGTCGCTGGTCGGCAACTACGGGGATGGCCCGCGCCCGCGCTTCTACAAGGCCGACGTGGCCCTGCGGGTCACCGGCACCTTTGCGCAGGCGCGCCTGGAGCACCACCAGGCTCTGATCCGTAACGAGCTGATCATGCTGTTCGCCGCCGTGCCCACGGGCGGCATGGACAGCCTGGAAGCCAAGGAGCAGCTGCGCCAGAAGGCGCTGGAACGCATCCGCGCCGTCATCGAGTACGAAGAAGGCTACCCGCTGGTCGAGGACCTGCTGTTCACCAACCTGATCGCCCAGCCGTAAGACAGGGGCTGCACGAACCCTGTAGGAGCGACTTCAGTCGCGAGCTTCTGGCGTCGGCCCGCACCAAAGCATCGCGGCTGAAGCCGCTCCTACAAAAGATGGGTGCAGCAGCCCTCAGGCCATCTGCGCCAGCGTCTTGCGAAAGCGCGCCAGCGCGCCGAAGAAGAACAGCGCACCGATGCCCAGGATGGCCAGCAGCTGCGGCCAGACGATGGCCAGCCCAGCGCCGCGGTAGAGGATTGCCTGGGCCAGGCTGACGAAGTGGGTGGTTGGCGCCACCAGCATGATGTACTGCACCACCTCCGGCATGCTTTCGCGTGGCGTGGTGCCGCCGGAGAGAATCTGCAGCGGCATCAGCACCAGGATGATCAGCAGGCCGAGCTGCGGCATCGAGCGCGCCACCGTACCGAAGAAGATGCCCATCGAGGTGGTGGCGAACAGGTGCAGAGCGGCGCCGAACAGGAACAGCCACAGCGAACCCTCGATAGGCACCTGCAGCCAGCCCTGCACCACCACCACCAGAGACAGCGCGGTCGCGCCGAGTACCACCAGGCCCATCGACCAGACCTTGCCGAGCATGATCTCCAGCGGCGTCACCGGCATCACCAGCAGGTGCTCGACGGTGCCGTGTTCGCGTTCGCGGATCAGTGCCGCCCCGGTGAGGATGATCGACAGCATGGTGATCTGGTTGATCACTTCCATCACCGAGCCGAACCAGGAACGGGTCAGGTTGGGGTTGAAGGCCACGCGCATCTCCAGCTCCACGGCCTGGTTGCTGCCGCCCCGGTGGCGCTGCAGGAACTCGGCAATCTCGCTGGCGGCGATGCTCTGGATGTAGCCGGCGCCGGTGAATGCCTGGCTCACCTGGGTGGCGTCCACATTCAGCTGCGCCGTCGGCTGGCGTCCGGCCAGCAGGTCGCGCTGGAAGTTCGGCGGAATGTTCAGGGTGAAGGTGTAGTCGCCGGCATCCATGCCACGGTCCATCTGGTTGAGGTCGATCAACTGCGGCGGCAGGAAGAACGGCGGCTGGAAGGCGTTGATGATGCGCATCGACAGCGGTGAGCGGTCCTCGTCGACCACTGCGAGGCTGGCATGGTGCAGGCTTTCCGGCATGCTGCTGGCGGCGGTGTAGACTCCCAGGGTGAAGGCCCAGGCGATCAGCAACAGCAGCGCCACGTCGCGATACAGGCTGCGCAGCTCCTTGATGCCCAGGTTCAGCACGTTGCTGCGACGCATCTCAGGCCTCCTGCTTCTTCAACAGGCTGGTGCACAGCGCCAGCAGGACGGGAATGGTGATGGCCAGCGGCAGCAGGTAGCTACCCAGGTCGCCGAAGCCCAGCGCCTTGGAGAACACCCCGCGGCTGATGACCAGGAAATGCGAGGTGGGATACAGCTGACCGATCACGGCCCCGAAGCCTTCCAGCGAGGAAACCGGGTAGATCAGCCCGGAGAACTGGATGGCGGGGATCAGCGTGGCGATGGCGGTGCCGAACACCGCGGCGATCTGGCTGCGGGTGAAGGTGGACATCAGCAGCCCCAGCGCGGTGGCGCAGCCCAGGTAGAGCACGGCGCCAAGCAGCAGGGTCAGCGGGCTGCCCTTGAGCGGTACATCGAACAGGGTGATTGCCGCCACGACCAGCAGGACGAAATTCAGCAGGCCGAGTGCCAGGTATGGCAACTGCTTGCCGAGCAGGAATTCCAGGCGGGTCACCGGCGTGACGTACAGGTTGATGATCGAGCCCAGCTCCTTTTCGCGCACCACGCCCAGGGCGGTGAGCATGGCCGGGATGAGCATCAGCAGCAGCGGAATCACCGCCGGCACCATGGCCTTGAGGCTTTCCACGTCCGGGTTGTAGCGGTAGCGGACCTCCAGCGAGGCTGGCAGCGCGGTGGACTGGCCGGCCGCGCGGGCCAGATTCTGCAGGTAGTCATTATGGATGCCCTGCACGTAGCCCTTGATGGTTTCGGCGCGGGTCGGCATGGCGCCATCCACCCAGGCCGCGATGGCGGGGCTGGCGCCACGCTTGAGCTCACGGCCGAAGCCGGGGGGGATTTCCACTGCCAGGCTGATCTCGCCGCTGCGCAAGCGCCGGTCGAGGTCGGCGTGATCGCGCAGGGGCGGTTTCTCGAGGAAGTAGCGCGAGCCGGACAGGTTCAGGCTGTAGGCCTGGCTGGTGGTGGTCTGGTCGTGGTCGAGCACCGCGAACGACAGGTCCTCGACATCCAGGCTGATGCCGTAGCCGATGATGAACAGCAGCAGCAGGCTGCCGAGCAGCGCCATGCTGCCGCGGATCGGGTCGCGACGCAGCTCCAGGGACTCGCGGCGCGCGTAGCTGAACAGGCGCAGCAGGCTGAAGCGCTGGCGCGGCTGCCGGGCCAGCGGCGCGGCGATCGAGGTGGCGGGCGTCTTCGGAGCGGGCGTGTCGGCGCCGGCCGCCTCCTCCAGGTAGGCGATGAAGGTGGCTTCCAGACTGGGCAGCCCGCGCCGTTCCATCAGCTCCTGCGGCGTGCCGCTGTCCAGCACCACGCCGGCGTGCATCAGCGAGATGCGATCGCAGCGCTGCGCCTCGTTCATGAAATGGGTGGAGATGAAGATAGTCACGCCGTCGCGCCGCGACAGGTCGATCATCAACTGCCAGAAGCCGTCGCGGGCCACCGGATCGACGCCCGAGGTGGGCTCGTCGAGGATCAGCAGCTCCGGCTCGTGGATCACCGCCACGGCCAGCGACAGGCGCTGGCGCAGGCCGAGCGGCAGGCGCTCGGGCAGCTGGTCCATCACCGGGCGCAGGTCGAAGCGCTCGGCCAGTTCGGCGATGCGTGGCGCGATGCGTTCTTGGGGCATCTGGAACAGCCGGGCATGCAGGTCGAGGTTCTGCTCGACGGTCAGCTCGCGGTACAGCGAAAAGGCCTGCGACATGTAGCCGACCCGTCGTCGGGTCTGCAGGTCGTGGGGATCGACCGGCTGGCCGAACAGGAAGGCCTCCCCCTCGCTGGCCGGCAGCAGGCCGGTGAGCATTTTCATGGTGGTGGACTTGCCGCAGCCGTTCGAGCCGAGGAAGCCAAAGATTTCGCCGCGCGGGATGCGCAGGTTCACGTCGCGAACCGCCACGAAGTCGCCGAAACGCATGGTCAGGCCGTGTGCCTCGATGGCAATGTCCGTCTCGCCAGAGGGGCGTGGCGGAATCACCAGCTGGCGGTGTTCCCGGCGTTTTTCCTCCGGCAACAGGGCGATGAACGCTTCCTCCAGGCTGCTGCTCGCGCTCTGCTGGCGCAGCTCGGCGGGCGTGCCGGCGGCCAGCACCCGGCCGGCATCCATGGCCACCAGCCAGTCGAAGCGTTCGGCCTCCTCCATGTAGGCGGTGGCCACCAGCACGCTCATCTGCGGGCGTTCGGCGCGGATGCGCGCGATCAGCTCCCAGAACTGGTTGCGCGACAGTGGATCGACACCGGTGGTCGGCTCGTCGAGGATCAGCAGGTCCGGGTCGTGGATCAGCGCGCAGCACAGGCCGAGCTTCTGCTTCATGCCACCGGAGAGCTTGCCGGCCGGGCGTTCACGGAACGCTGACAGGCCGGTGCTGCGCAGCAGCTCGTCGATGCGTCGTTCGCGCTCGGCCTGGCGCTGGCCGAACAGGCGGCCGAAGAAGTCGAGGTTCTCCACCACCGAGAGCGTCGGATAAAGGTTCTTGCCCAGCCCCTGGGGCATGTAGGCGATGTGCGGGCAGACACGCCGGCGGTGGCGCGGATCGGCCATGTCGCCGCCTAGCGCCGCGACGCGGCCGTCCTGGATCCTGCGGGCGCCGGCGACCAGCGCCAGCAGGCTGGACTTGCCGACGCCGTCCGGGCCGATCAGGCCGACCATGCGCTGCGCGGGCAGCTCCAGGTCGATGTCGGCCAGCGCGCGGGTCTTGCCGTAGCGCAGGCCGACCCCCTGGAGCCGCGCGACCGGCTCGCCCGCGGCGCTCATTGCGGAACCTTGATCGCCAGGTGCGCCGGCCACTCGGCCGCCGGATCAAGCCGCAGGTAGGCCATGCCCGGCACGCCGGTCTTTACGTGGGCCAGGTGCTTGCGCAGCAGGTCGGGGTCGATGCGCGCCTTGACGCGAAACATCATCTTCTCCCGCTCGCTGGTGGTCTCCACGGTCTTGGGCGTGAACTGGGCGACGCTGGCCACGTAGGTGATGCGCGCCGGAATCACGTACTCGGGGGCCGCGTCGACCACCAGACGCGCCTCGGCGCCCAGCGCCACGCGCCCGGCCTGGCGCTCGGGCAGGAAGAAGGTCATGTAGACGTCGGACAGATCGACCAGATTGAGCAGCTTGCCGCCGGCACCGAGCACCTCGCCCGGCTGGCTGATACGGTACTGCACCCGGCCGGCGCGCGGCGCCTTGAGCTGGCTGTCGTCGATGTCCACCTGCAGGCGGGTGACACTGGCCTGTGCCGCCTCCACCGCGGATTGCGCCTCGATGACCTGCGACTGGGCGGCGGCGATGCCGGCCTCGGCGGAACTGACCTGGGAGCGCGAGGCAGCCAGCGCGGCCTGAGCGCTCTGCAGGGCGGCCAGATCGTCGTCCAGCTGCTGGCGCGGCACGGCGTTGCTCTTCACCAGCGTCTGACTGCGCGCGTGGCGCTTCTGTGCGGCGGCGAGTTCTGCCTGGCGCTGGCGAACCACGGCCTCGGCGGTGCTCTTCTCGCTTTCGCGCAGGGCCACCTGGGCGCGTGCGGTGTGGATGGCATTCTCGGCCTGGCGCAGTTGGGCGCGCGCCTGGGCCAGCTGGGCTTCGAGTACCTGGGTATCCATGCGCGCCAGCACCTGGCCGGCGTCCACGAAGTCGCCTTCCTCCACATCGATGGCCGCTACCCGGCCGCCGAGTTTGGTGGCCACGTCGACCTCGGTGGCCTCGATGCGGCCATTGCCCGAGGCGAAGCCGTCACCCAGGCCGCTGGGGCGAAGCTCGTACCAGGCCAGGCCGGCAAGGCCGGCGATGATGGCGAGGGGGATGCCCACACGGGTGATCCAGCGTGTGCTCTTGGTCATGCTCCGCTCCTTACCGTAGGGAGGCCCGCTGCAAAGGAAGGAGTTTATTCTGCCGACAGCGGGGGCGTGGAGTGTTGATGACCATCAAGCCGCGACCAGACACAGCTGCGGTTGCGACCGCCGTGCTTGGCGCGGTACAGCGCCTGATCGCAGTGGGCGATCAGGCGTTGCGGACTGTCCTGGCATTCCAGGTCGGAGGTGGCGATACCGATGCTCAGGGTCAGGCGCCCGAGTGGGCTCTCCGGATGCGGCAGGGCCAGTTCCGCGAGGCGCTCGTGGATGCGCGCGGCCAGGTGCTCGGCACCCTCCAGGCGGGTGTTGGCGAGGATGATGGCGAACTCCTCGCCACCGTAGCGGCAGGCCACGTCTCCCTCGCGCTGCAGGCATTCGTGCAGCAGTCGACCGACGCGCCGCAGGGCGTCGTCCCCCGCCAGGTGGCCGAGGCTGTCGTTGTAGCGCTTGAAGTGGTCGATATCCACCAGCAGCAGCGACAGGGGCGTGCCGAGCCGGCGCAGGCGTCGCCATTCGGCCTGCAGTTGCTGGTCGAAGAAGCGCCGGTTGTGCAGGCCGGTCAGTCCGTCCTGCTGGGAAAGCCGCTGCAGGCGTGCCTCCATGCGCAACCGTTCGGTGTTGTCGCGCGACACGCCGATAAGAAATTCACGGCCCGCGCGTTCCACCAGCTGGGTGCTGATCTCCGCCGGCTGCAGGGTGCCGTCCTGGCAGCGCAGCTCGCGCTGCAGCAGGCGTGGCGAGCCCTCGCGGTGCAGCTGGCGTACTTCGTCCAGCCATTGTTGGTAGCCGGGCATGAGGTGCTCGGGATCGCGTTGAAACAGGGTGTGGAAGGTCTCGCGGTCGTAGCCGAGGCCGACATGGATGGCGCGGTTCATGTAGAGGAACGCGTGCGCCTGGAGATCGAGAATGAACAGCCCGTCGCGGCTGAAATCGGTCAGTTCCAGGATCAGGCGCTGCTGCGCGCGGCTTTCGCGCAGGCGGGCGGCAATGCGCCGGCGTCGCTGCGCCTCGGCCCGCAGTAAACGGTTGCTGACCAGCAGGGCGGAGGCCCGGCGGTGGTTTTCCAGTGCCAGGTACAGCGCAGCCACCAGCAGCAGGCTGATGGACAGGCTGGCGCCCAGGACCACGCGCGGCCATGGCGTGTTCAGGCGTTGCAGGATCTCCGTGGTGGGGGTGAGCAGCAGGGTGAATACCGGCTCGCCGGGCAGGCTGAGCGACACCCGCTGGCGCAGATCAGTAGCGGAGTTGGCAAGATTCTGATCATGGAGGGTCTGATCCTGCTCCAGCAGCGCCACGCTGAAGCGCCACTCACCCAGGCGCGTCAGCCAGCTGTCCAGCAGATCGGAGAGGCGAAAGGTGCCCCGCAGGTAGCCGTCGAAGCCGGGACCGGGGGTGTTGCGGTCATACAGGGGCACGTACAGGGCCATGCCCGGGCTGCCATCGGCCAGGGGGAAGCTGCCGCTGAAATGCGGCTCGCCCTGGTCGCGGGCGCCCAGCGCACTGTCGGGATTGGGCGGTTCGAGGGGTTCGCTGCGTCCGGCGGGCACCTGCCAGCGCAAACGACGCGCGGCGTCCAGCCATTCGATGGCGTGGTAGCCGTCGCGTCCGGTCAGCAGCAGTCGCGCCTCGCGTTGCCAGTCTTCGCGGCGCAGCCGGCCCTCGTTGTTCCAGCGCTCGGCCAGTCGTTGCAGGTTGACTCCACGGTCTGCCAGGTAGGCTTCGAACTGGCGGGCCAGATGCTGGGCGTGCAGGTGCAGTTGCTCCCGGGCGCGCGCCTGGCGGTCGTTTTCCAGCCGCTGCCAAAGCAGCAGGCTGCCCGCGCACAGGGCGCAGAGCAGCAAGCCGAGCAACAGGTAGACGGCGGGGGGGCGGGCGACGCGGGTCATGAGCAAATCCTTTGCAGTGCTGTGGGTTTAGCACAGCCCCCGGGAACCCTCAACGCAGCGCCAGGATGGCCTCCCATTGCGCCGGTGTCACTGGCATCACCGAAAGGCGGCTGCCCTTCTGCACCAGCGGCAGGTCGGCCAGCGCCGGCTCGGTCTTCAGGCGCGGCAGTTCGATGACACGATCGAAGGTTTCCACATGGCCGACGTCAACGGCGCTCCAGGGGTTCCGCTGGGAAGTTGCCTTGATGTCAAAATAGTGGCTTTCCGGTTGGAGCGCGGTGGGGTCCGGGTAACTCGTGCCGAGGATGCGGCCGATGCCGGCCACGCCCGGACGTGGGCAGCTGGAGTGGTAGAACAGGAAGAGATCACCCGGCTGCATGGCGCGCAGGAAGTTTCGGGCCTGGTAATTGCGAACCCCGTCCCAGCGCGCTTCGCCGAGACGTGATAGGTCCGCGCTGGACAGTTCGTCGGGTTCGGATTTCATCAGCCAGTACGGCATGAACTTTGCGTTCCTCTTTTGGTCCGAGTCGCGGGCATTGGAGCCGGCAGGTCAGCGGACGTTCAGTTCACCGAGCGTCCTACTACAAAAACAGCCACCGGCATTCTTGAAGTTGTCTGTAGGGGAAGACAAGGCAATGAGACGGCAAAAACCCGATTTGTTGTGGGTACTGGTTATTGTGTTCAGCCTGGGCATGGTCACTACCGGCTATACCCAGGGTCTCTGGGAGCGCCAGGCCGAGGCGCCTCCCACCACGTCGCAGCGCTAAGCGCGCTGCGCGGTTTCCGGGCCGGCTCGGCCGGCCCCTGCGCAATACCAGCCTCTGTCGGTCACCGTGGCCTGCAGGGGAACATCCCAGCTGGCCAGCGCCAGATGATCCACTTGCTGACACTGATGGGCCATGCCCATCAGTGTCGGCTTGTGCCAATTTTTGCGCAGGTCGAGATACGCCAGGCTGCGGTCGTAGAAACCGCCGCCCATGCCAAGGCGGCCGCCCCGCCCATCAAAACCCACCAGTGGCAGGCAGATCAGATCCAGGGTCCAGGCCTTGCGTTGCCGTGCGCGGCAGAAGTGTGGCTCGGGAATGCCGAAACGATTGGGTCGCAGTTTCTCGCCCTTGCGCAGACGCTGGAACACCATGCGGGTGCGCGGCCAGGGGTTGAGTACCGGCAGGTAGGTCGCCTTGCCGCGTCGCTGGGCTTCGCGCAACAGCAAGGCGGGATCGATTTCGCCATCGTTGGCCAGATACAGGGCCACATGCCGGGCTCGGCGAAACAGCGGATGGTGGCTCAACTGGCGGTAGAGGTCGCGCGCGGCGCGGCGTTGCTCGAGTGGGGTCAGCTGGCGGCGCCGCTGGCGCAGCAGGCGGCGCAATTCGGTGCGCGAAAGGTCGTCACGCTGGATCATGGCGAGAGGCGGCCCTGAAATGAAAACCGCCGGCGCGGATGCTCCGGGCCAGCGGTATGGAATTCGACTCCCCGGCATGCCGCTGTCGGCGTGACCCTTGAACCCGAGAGTTCAAGGTGGCGACCGCCGGCAACCTTAAGGCTCTCCGTCGAGCGGATATGCACACGGGCTGCACGTACGGCCTCCAGAAGTTTTGCTTATCGGGAGAGGGACGTGCCAACTGGCGCACACACCAGGGAGTTGTCCGGGAGTATACGCCGTTTTTCCCTCAAGTCACTCACTGCCCAGGGCGGTATCCACCCGGTCCAGCAGTTCGCGTACCTGCTCGCGGGCCAGGCTGTCCTGCTGTTGTTGCTGCTGCTGCAGGCGCTGCAGATCATGAGCGATGTTCAGCGCGGCCATGACCGCGACGCGCTCGGAGCCGATGACCTTCCCGCTCAGGCGGATCTCGCGCATCTTGCCGTCCAGGAAGCGTGCGGCGTTTTCCAGGCTGGCGCGGGCATCGCTCGGGCAGGCGATGCAGTATTCCTTGTCGAGGATGGTGACGGTGACAGTGGTGGATGGGGTCATGAGTCCTGCTCCAGGGCCTTGAGGCGGGAAATCATCGCTTCGACCTTCTGGCGAGCCAGTTCGTTCTTCTCGATCAATTGGGCGCGTTCTTCGCGCCAGGCCCTTTCATTGGCCAGCAACAGCCGGTTCTGGGCTTTGAGACGTTCGTAATGCTCGAGCAGCTCGTCGAGTTTCGCTGCCAGGCGCTGCAGTTCGGTGTTTTCCATGAGGGCTCGGGGAGGCAACGGGGCTCCGACTATAGGGAGGAGGACGCAAGGGGGTCAAACGCCGTGCGTGACGGCGCCGTGATGTCGCGGGGCAGTGCGCCAGGGCTGCCTTGCCCGCCTCGGGCTGCTAGGATACGGAGCCTTCTGCTTCCCGCCCAGAGTCGTCATGTCCAGTACCTCGCCCTACGCCGCCTTCGCTACCCTGCTCGCCTCCTCGGGCTATTCCGTTTCCCCCGCCGAACTGCACGGCCTGCTGGTCGGCCGCAGTTGCGCGGGCCTGGGGTTCGAGGCCGACGGCTGGCTGGAAGACGCCCGCGAGCTGCTCGGCAGCGAGCCGCAGGACAACGTGCGCCAGGCGCTGCTGGGCCTGCAGGCAATGGTCAAGGAGGAACTGACCAGCGAGGAGTTTTCCATGGTGCTGCTGCTGCCCGGCGACGACGCGCCGCTGGCCGAGCGGGCCAGCGCGCTGGGGCAATGGTGCCAGGGGTTCCTCTCCGGCTTCGGTCTGGCGCCGCGCGAACAGGCGCTGTCCGCCGAGGCCATGGAAGTGCTCCAGGACCTGGCCGCCATTGCCCAGGTGCAGAGCGCGCTCGACGAGTCCGAGGACGGCGAGAGCGACTATATGGAAGTCATGGAATACGTGCGTCTGGCCCCGCTGCTGCTGATGTTCGTCGGACGCGATGCGCCTGCCGCCAAACCCTCCCTGCACTGACCGGAACCTGCCGATGATCCGCATCCCGCAAGACGAATACGCCCGCCGTCGCGCCGCGCTGATGGCGCGCATGGAACCCGGCAGCATCGCCATCCTGCCGGCGGCCCCGCTGCAGCTGCGCAACAGCGACGTCGAGCACACCTATCGGCAGGACAGCGATTTCCAGTACCTCAGCGGCTTCCCCGAGCCGGAGGCGGTGCTGGTGCTGATCCCGGGACGCGATGAGGGGCAGTACATCCTGTTCTGCCGCGACCGCGATCCGGAACGCGAGCTCTGGGATGGCCGGCGCGCCGGCCAGGACGGCGCGGTGCGCGACCACGGTGCGGACGATGCCTTTTCCATCCGGGCCATTGATGAGCTCCTGCCGTCGCTGATGGAGAGCCGGCGCCGGGTCTACTACGCCGTCGGCCAGCAGGACAGCTTCGACCAGCAGGTCATGGGCTGGGTCAACCGCGTGCGCGCCAAGGTGCGCCAGGGGGTGACGGCGCCAAGCGAGTTCGTGGCCCTGGCGCCGCTGCTGCATCCGCTGCGCCTGCGCAAGTCCGAAGCGGAGCTGGCGGTCATGCGTTACGCCGCGCAGGTCTCCGCCCGCGCCCATGTGCGCGCCATGCAGGCCAGCCGCGCCGGGCTGTACGAATACCACCTGGAAGCTGAACTGGATTATGAATTCCGCAAGGGCGGTGCGCGTCTGCCGGCCTACGGTTCCATCGTGGCCGCCGGGCGCAACGCCTGCATCCTGCACTACCGTGAGAACGACGCCCTGCTGAACGACGGCGACCTGGTGCTGATCGACGCCGGTTGCGAGATCGACTGCTACGCCAGTGACATCACCCGCACCTTCCCGGTCAGCGGGCGCTTCACGGCGGAACAGAAGGCCATCTATGAGCTGGTTCTCAAGGCCAATCTGGAAGCCTTCCGGCACATCGCCCCCGGCAAGCGCTGGAACGATGCGCATGAGGCCACCGTGCGGGTGATCACCGCCGGCCTGGTCGAGCTGGGGCTGCTGCAGGGCGAGGTGGATGCGCTGATCGAACGCGAAGCCTACAAGCCCTTCTACATGCACCGCGCCGGACATTGGCTGGGTATGGATGTGCACGACGTCGGCGACTACAAGGTCAATGGCGTATGGCGCGAGCTGGAGCCGGGCATGTGCATGACGGTCGAGCCGGGCATCTATATCGCACCGGACAACGAGCAGGTCGAGCCCCGCTGGCGCGGCATCGGTGTGCGCATCGAGGATGACGTGGTGGTCACCGCCAGTGGTTGCGAGATTCTCACCGGCGACGTGCCCAAGTCGGTCGCCGAGATCGAGGCCCTGATGGCCGGAAACCGGGAGCACGCCTGATGGAACGGGTCGAGCTGGCGATCATCGGCGGAGGCCTGGTCGGCGCCAGCCTGGCCCTGGCCCTGCAGGACGGCGCGCGGGCGCGCGGCTGGCGCATCGTGATGATCGAACCCTTTGCGCCCGGCGACAGCTATCAGCCCAGTTACGACGCCCGCTCCTCGGCGCTGGCCTATGGCAGCCGGCTGATCTTCGAGCGGCTGGGCCTGTGGCAGCGGCTGGCCCTGCGGGCAGAGCCGATCCTGCACATCCATGTTTCCGAGCGGGAGCGTTTCGGCGCCACCCGCATGCATGCCGCTGACGAGCGCGTGCCGGCCCTTGGCTATGTGGCTGAGAACGCCTGGCTCGGGCATTGCCTGTGGCAGGCGCTCGACCCCGAGGTCGTCAGTTGGCGCTGCCCGGCGGAAGTCACCGACCTGCAGGCGCTGCCTGACGGCTACCGGCTGCAACTCAAGGATGGCGCGTGCCTGGACTGCGACCTGGCGGTACTGGCCGACGGCGGGCGCTCCGGGCTGCGCGAGCGGCTGGGCATTGGCGTCGAGCGCCGCCCCTACGGGCAGAGCGCGCTGATCGCCAACGTTACGCCGAGCCTGCCCCATGGTGGCGAAGCCTTCGAGCGCTTCACCGCCCAGGGGCCGATGGCCCTGCTGCCGTTCCTCGACAACCGCTGCGTGCTGGTCTGGACCCGCGACCCGCAGGAAGCCGAACGCCTGCAGGTGCTGCCCGAGCCCGCGTTCCTCGACGAGCTGCAGCAGGCTTTCGGCTACCGCCTGGGGCGCTTCCAACACGTTGGCGCCCGGCACCTGTATCCGCTGGCGCTGGTCGAGGCCCGTGAGCAGGTGCGCCCGCACCTGGTGGTGCTGGGCAATGCGGTGCACAGCCTGCATCCGATCGCCGGTCAGGGCTTCAACCTGTGCCTGCGCGATGCCGTGGCGCTGGCCGAGACCCTGCTGGAAAGCGAGGAAGCACTGGGCGACCTGGCCACCCTGACGCGCTACCAGGAGCGCCAGCGGTTCGATCAGGACCTGACCATCGGCTTCTCCGACCGCCTGACCCGCCTGTTCGGCACCAACCTGCCGCTGCTGGATCAGGCCCGCCATCTGGGATTGCTCGGCCTGGACCTGCTGCCGCCGGCCAAGCACTGGTTCGCCCGGCAGGCCATGGGCCTGGGCGCCCGCATCATTTAACGAGGGACTGACATGCACGCGGACATCATCATCGTGGGCGCCGGCATGGTCGGCAGCGCCCTGGCACTGGCCTTGAAGGGCAGCGGGCTGGACATCCTGCTGGTGGATGGCGCCCCGCTCGAGCCCCGGCCTTTCGATCCGGCGGCCCCGTTCGAGCCGCGTGTCAGCGCCCTGTCGGCAGCCAGCCAGAACCTGCTGGAACGTCTCGGCGCCTGGCCGGGCATCCGCGCGCGGCGCTGCAGTCCCTACGCGCACATGCACGTGTGGGACGGTTCGGGGACGGGTCAGATTCGCTTCTCGGCCGCCAGCGTGCATGCCGAAGTGCTCGGGCACATCGTCGAGAATCGCGTGGTGCAGGATGCCCTGCTCGACTGCCTGCGCGACGGCCCGGTGCGGCTGCTCGGCCAGGCGCGGGTCGAGCGCCTGCAGCAGGGCGAGGCCGGCTGGCGGGTGA
>NZ_JBOY01000073.1:0-17042 GCF_000647775.1 Pseudomonas sp. RL
GATCTTCAGGCCCTTGAGGTCGTCGACGCTGTTGATTTCCTTGTTGAACCAGCCACCCATCTGCATGGTGGTGTTGCCGGCATTGAACGGCTTCACGCCGTGGGGCGCATAGGCTTCATCCCACAGGGCCTGACCTTCGCCCTTGTGGATCCAGGCGTTCATCTCCAGGGTGGAGAAACCGAACGGAATGGAGGTGAAGAACTGCGCGGCCGGCACCTTGCCCTTCCAGTAGTAGGGGGTGCCGTGACCCATCTCGGCGGTACCGCGGGAAACAGCGTCGAACACTTCCAGCGCCGGAACCAGCTCGCCCGCCGCGTAGACCTTCACGCTCAGGCGGCCGTTGCTCATGGTGTTGATGCGCTCGGCCAGGCGCTCGGCCGCGGTACCCAGGCCCGGGTAGTTCTTCGGCCAGGAGGTGACCATCTTCCATTGGAAGGTTTGCGCGGGGGCTGCAGCGGCTTGCTGGGCAGCGGGGGCGGTGTCGTCCTTGCAACCAGCCAGACCCAGCGTAGCAAGCAGGGCAGCGGCGGCGCCGAACAGATGGCGACGATTCATGGTGTCTCCCTTGGAGGTCGGACCCTTGCGGGTTGTTTTTTTAATGGGGGGGTAGCCTGTAGCCAGGCGGCATGGCTTTTTACCATATCTGACGGGCGGAAGCTGAATGCCGCAGCCCGCGCCGTGCTTGTGGGAGCGAATTCATTCGCGCACGTTGCTGTCAGAGGCTGGCCGGCCGCTAAACAGTTCGCGGACGAGTCCGCTCCCACAGGACGACGGCGGCGGGCGGGCAACCCCGCCATCTCGTGACTACAGCGCCTCCAGCTTGGCGTAGCTGAGCATCAGCCACTTGCTGCCCTCGTCGAAATTCACCTGCACCCGCGCCTGGGCCCCGGAGCCCTCGAAGTTGAGAATGACCCCTTCGCCGAACAGCGCGTGGCGGACCCGCTGCCCCAGGCTGAAACCGGTCTGCGGCACCTCGGCGCCGGCGAACAGCGAGGCGTTGCCGGCCGTGGACCCGCCATAAGGCCGGCTGACGCTGTTGGACAAGCGCACCTCCTGAACCAGCCCGGCCGGAATCTCGCGCACGAAACGCGACACCCGGTTGTAGGTCTCGTTGCCGTACAGCCGGCGGGTCTCGGCGTAGGTCATCACCAGGCGCTGCATGGCCCGAGTCAGGCCGACGTAGGCCAGCCGGCGCTCCTCTTCGAGGCGCCCGGGTTCCTCCAGGCTCATCTTGTGCGGGAACAGCCCTTCCTCCATGCCCACCAGGAACACCAGGGGGAATTCCAGGCCCTTGGCGCTGTGCAGGGTCATCAGCTGCACGCTGTCCTCGTCCTCGGCGGCCTGCTGCTCGCCGGCTTCCAGCGAGGCATGGTCGAGGAACGCCGACAGGTGCGTCTCGCCCTCGGCCAGGTCTTCGTACTCGAAGGCGCGCGCGGCGGAGACCAGTTCCTCCAGGTTTTCCACCCGGGTCTGGCCCTTCTCGCCCTTCTCGTCGCGGTGGTAGGCCAGCAAGCCGGAGCGCTCGATGACCTGCTGGGTCATGCTGTGCAAGGGCAGCCCCTCGACGCGCAGCGCCAGCTCGTCGATCAGTTCGACGAAACCGTTGAGCGCGCTGGCCGCCCGACCGGCGATGGCCTTGACGCCGATGGCCTGGTGGATGGCGCCCCATAGCGACAGTTCGTGGGCGCGGGCGAAGTCGCGCAGGGTTTCCAGGGTCTTCTCGCCGATGCCGCGCGCCGGCAGGTTGATCACCCGCTCCAGCGCGGCGTCGTTGTGCCGGGTCTGCAGCAGGCGCAGGTAGGCCATGGCGTTCTTGATCTCGGCGCGCTCGAAGAAGCGCTGGCCGCCATAGATACGGTAGGGGATGCGCTCGCGCAGCAGCGCCTCCTCCAGCACTCGCGACTGAGCGTTGGAGCGGTAGAGGATGGCGATCTCGCGGCGCTTGAGCCCTTCTTTCTGGGCACGCTCGATGCTCTCCACCACGTAACGCGCCTCGTCGTGCTCGTTGTAGGCGGCGTACAGCAACAACGGCTCGCCGTCGCCGCCGTCGGTCCACAGCTCCTTGCCCAGGCGGTCGCTGTTGTTGGCGATCAGCGCGTTGGCGGCCTTGAGGATGGTGCCGGTGGAGCGGTAGTTCTGCTCCAGGCGGATCAACTGCACATCCGGGAAGTCCTGGCCGTAGCGCTGCAGGTTCTCGATCTTGGCGCCGCGCCAGCCGTAGATGGACTGGTCGTCATCGCCGACCACCATCAGGCTGTCGCCGCCCTGACCGAGCAGGCGCAGCCAGGCGTACTGCACGGCGTTGGTGTCCTGGAACTCGTCCACCAGCAAGTGGCGGAAGCGCTTCTGGTAATGGGCCAACAGGCCGGGCTGGTCGCGCCACAGGTCCAGGGCGCGCAGCAGCAGTTCGGAAAAGTCGATGACCCCGGCGCGGGCGCAGGCCGCCTCGTAGGCGCTGTAGATGGAGCGCAGGGTGGTCAGGTACAGGTCGCCGCCGGCCTGGATGTGCTGCGGACGGATGCCCTCGTCCTTCTGACCGTTGATGAACCACTGGGCCTGGCGCGCCGGCCACTTGCTGTCGTCCAGGCCCAGCTCGCGGATCACCCGCTTGACCAGGCGCTGCTGATCGTCGGAGTCGAGGATCTGGAAATTCTCGGCCAGGCCGGCTTCCTGCCAGTGGGCACGCAACAGGCGATGGGCCAGCCCATGGAAGGTGCCGACCCACATGCCCTGCGGGCTGTGGCCAAGCAGCCGGCCGATGCGCTCGCGCATCTCGTGGGCGGCCTTGTTGGTGAAGGTGACGGCCAGGATCGAGTGCGGCGTGGCGTTTTCCACGCCGATCAGCCAGGCGATGCGGTGCACCAGGACACGGGTCTTGCCCGATCCGGCACCGGCCAGCACCAGTTGGCGACCCAGCGGGGCGGTGACGGCCTGACGCTGGGCGTCGTTGAGGGTATTCAGCAGGGGGGAGAGGTCTTCTAGCATCGCGGCATTCTAGAGGTTGCATGCCGCGAGGGCGAGTGACGGCGCTGTGCGGGCGCGTCCGCTCCCACCAGAACCGCCAGCGGAACTCCACTGCTTGCAAAACGCCACCGGCAGGGCTTGGGCCGGCCGATGGGCTCGGGTATGCTCGCCCAACGCCTGGGCCCCAACTCCATTAAAAAACGCCTATGACCGCATCCCTAGACTCGGCTCTCAGTCTGCCGGTCTCCGCCGCGCAGTCCGTCAAGCAACAGTACGCTTCGCAGATCGCCATCGAGCGGACCCGCCTGCTGTATGAGGGATCGCGGCTGCCGACGCTGTTCATGCTGATCTGTGGCCTGGTCTCGGCCTGGGCACTCTGGCCATTCCTCGCGTCGCCGCTGCTGTTGCTGGGCTGGCTGGGCGCGCTGCTGGTCCTCGGGCTATTGCGCCTGTTGCAGGTACGCGCCTTCGAACGCGCCAGCGCCGAGCGGCAGGCCGATCCCTATTGGATACGCATGTTCGTGTTGGGCGCCGCCGCGTCCGGCGTGACCCTGAGCTTCGCCGCCATCATGCTGGCCCCGGCGGAAAGCTTCCTCGCCCAGGTGCCCCTGTACGGCCTGATCGCCGTCTCGGTGGCCTGCGCCACCATCGCCTATGCCATCAGCCTGCCGGCGCTGCTTAGTTTCATCCTGCCGTGCCTGTTGCCCACCTCGGTGTTTCTGCTGCTGAGCGACAGCGAACTGCTGCATGGCTGGGGCCAGCTCAGCCTGCTGCTGCTGCTCGCGCTGCTGGTGATGGCCTGGCAGGTCAACCGGCTGGTGCAGCGCAGCCTGATGCAGCGCTTCTACAACCAGGCGCTCCTGGAGCGCCAGGAAGAAGCCCAGCGTCACAGCGAGGCACTCAATCACAAGCTGGCCCGCGAGGTTGAACAGCGCCGCCAGGCGGAACGCCAGCTGCGCGCCGCCCACAGCCAGCTTGAGCGACGGGTCGCCGAACGTACCCAGGAACTGGACGAAGCCACATACGCGCTGGGCAAGAGCCAGGCGCGCCTGGCCATGGCCCTGGAAGCCAGCGAACTGGGTCTGTGGGACTGGAACCTGCGGACCGACGAAGTGCATCACTCCAAGCTGCAGGAGCTGTTCGGCCTGGCCCCGACCGGCACCCTCAACATGCGCCGCGACCTGCGCCCACTGCTGCATCCGGACGATCGCCGCCTGCTGCTGCATGCCCTCAGCGCGCACATGCGCGGGCGCACCGACGGTTACGCCGTGGAATACCGGGTGCGTCACGCCGACGGCTACTGGGTGTGGGTGGAGGACCGCGGCCGGGTCATGGAGCGCGACGAGCGCGGCCGCGTGGTGCGCATGCTCGGTACCCGGCGCAACATCACCGCCCGCAAGCGCCGGGAGGAAGAACAGCGCCTCGCCGCCACGGTGTTCGAGACCGCCAGCGAAGGCATTGTCGTGCTGGACCGGCACTACCAGGTGCTGGCGGTTAACCGGGCATTCTGCGTGATGACCGGCTACCGGCGCGAGGAAGCAGTCGGGCGCAACGTCACCCAGCTGGTCAGCTCGCCGGACACCCATCGCCAGTACCGGCAGATCCACGCCCAGTTGCTCGCCCATGGCCGCTGGCAGGGCGAGATGATGGAGACGCGCAAGAATGGCGAGCTGTACCCGCAGTGGCTGCAGATCAACGCGGTGCGCGACCGTAACGGGCGCATCACCCAGATGGTCGGCTTCTTCGCCGACCTCAGCGCCCGCCGCCAGGCCGAGGAACGTCTGCGCTACCTTTCCAACTACGATGCGCTGACCGGCCTGGCCAACCGCATGCTGTTCAAGGAACGCCTGCACGAGGCCGGCCAGCGCTCACGCCAGACCGGACGCAGCCTGGCGCTGCTGCACATCGACCTGGACCGCTTCAAGCTGCTCAACGACAGCCTGGGGCATGAAGTGGCCGACCAGGTGCTGCGCAACATGGGCCGGCGCCTCAGCGAGCAGTTGGCCGAGGCCGATACCCTGGCGCGGCTGGCGGCCGACGAGTTCGTGGTGCTCTTTGACCAGTACAGCAACCTGTCGAGTCTTTCCCGACTGGCCAGCCAGCTGCTGGCCAAGCTGCGTGCGCCCATGACAGTGGACGGGCACGAGCTGGTCGTCAGCGCCTCGATCGGCATCAGCCTGCTGCCCGAGAATGCTCGTGAGGTCTCGGCGCTGATCACCCAGGCCAACATGGCCATGCAGCACGCCAAGCACCTGGGCGGCGACAACTTCCAGTTCTTCACCGACAACCTGCAAGCCTGCACCCTGGAGCGGCTGCAACTGGAGAACCAGCTGCGCAAGGCCATCGACAGCGGCCAGCTGGAGGTCTTCTACCAGCCCAAGCTGGACCTGAGCCTGGACAGCCTGCAGGCCGCCGAGGCCCTGGTGCGCTGGCGTCATCCGCAGCGCGGCCTGGTGTCGCCGGCCGACTTCATCCCGCTGGCCGAGGAGACCGGTCTGATCGGCGCCATCGGCGAATTCGTGCTGCGCCGCGCCGCCAGCCAGGCATGCGAGTGGCGACAGCAAGGCCTGGGCGACATCCGTGTCTCGGTGAATGTCTCCGTGCACCAGCTGCGCCAGGGCAACCTCACCACCCTGGTCCGCCGAGTGCTCGAAGAGACCGGCCTGCCGGCCCACCTGCTGGAACTGGAGCTGACCGAAAGCCAGCTGCTCGACAACGTCGAGAGCGTGCTGCACACCCTGAACCAGCTGCGCGAACTGGGGGTCAAGCTGGCCATCGATGACTTCGGTACCGGCTATTCCTCGCTCAGCTACCTCAAGCGCCTGCCGGTCGACTACCTGAAGATCGACCGCACCTTCGTGCGCGACCTGACCGAGGACGGCGAGGACGCCGCCATCACCCGGGCGATCATCGCCATGGCCCACAGCCTGGAACTCAAGGTGGTAGCCGAGGGCGTCGAGGAACAGCAGCAGCTGGACTTCCTCAAGTCCCAGGGCTGCGACGAGATCCAGGGTTTCCTGATCAGCCGACCGATCGAAGCGATTCATTTCGCCTCCCTGCTGCGCGAGCAGGAGATGATGGTCGCACCCTGACGCGCACCCATCGAAGGCTGGCTATGCGCGGCCTCGCCGTACTGCTGTCCTCGCCGGCAACGGACATCGCGAGGAACGACGCATGGATACGCGCAAACAACCGGGTCGCGGTCTGCGACTGCTGCTCCGCCTGCAAAACGTGACTCCACTGGTGCTGCAGACTGCCGTGCTGCAGCGCCTCAGCCCTCGGCAGATCGCCCTGATGGCGCCACATACCGAACCCCATCGGTTGCGTGTGCTGATCCAGGCGCTGCCTGTCGAGCTGCTCGCGCAGACCGCCCGCCATCTGGAGCCGCACAGCATCCTCGACACCTGGCTGCACCTGCCGGACAACCTGCACCTGCAGATCGCCAAGGTCCTGTGCCGCAACAGGGACTTCGCCACCGCGGCGCGCTACGCCGAATGCCTGGCGCCACAACAGCTGCGCAACCTGATCCTGGGCCTCAACGATCCGCTGCCGGTATTGCGCATCGGCGCCCGCTTCGGCGACGTGCCGCTGCTGGTGCAGAGCCTGCAGGGCATGTCGAGCAGCTACCTGCGCACCCTGACCGAGGTGTCCATTCCCAACGGCCATCTGCCGCTGTCCGTATCGGTGCTCAGCGGCCTGCCGGCCCGCCGCCAGGCGGACATCTGCCGTCAGCTGAGTCCGGCGGTGCGCAGCGCCCTGGAGCCGGAGCTGCGCCAGCGCAGCGATGAGCTGTGCCGCCTGCTGGCCACGAACGCCTGATGCTCAGAGCGTGTCGAGGAAGCTGCGCAGCGCGCGCAACTCTTCGACATTCAGCCCCAGACGCTGGAAGCGTGCCGAGGTTTTCGGGAACAGCGGGTCGTTGACCTGCTCGCCCTGGGGCTGCGGGCGCGGCATGCCGACGTTGTAGAAATTCAGCACCCCCTGCAGATCAGGGAACAGGCCGTTGTGTATCCACGGTCCTGTCTTGCTGACCAGGCGCAGCGACGGGGTGCGGAAGCGGCCCACATCCTCCACCTTGCCGGTCACCTCATGACGCCCCAGGTCCTGGTACTTGCGCCCGTAGTAGGTCATGCCGGCGTTGTGGAACTGGTGATCGGTGATTTCCGGGCCGAAATGGCAGTTCAGGCAGCGCGCCTGGGTCCGATACAGATGCAGGCCGTGGATCTGCTGATCGCTGAGCTGGTTGTGGCGACCGTTCAAGAAGCGCTCGAAGCGGGTGGCGCGCGCCACCCGCACCAGGGTGCGCTGATAGGTGGCCAGCGCCTGGCCCAGTTGCTCGGCGTCGATGGTCTGCCGGCCGAACACTGCCTGGAAACGCGGGCGGTACGCCGTACTGGCGTTCAGGCGTTCCAGCAATTCCGGCAGCGTGAAGGCCATTTCCAGCGGGTCCTCGATCGGCCTCAGCGCCTGGGCTTCCAGGGTCGGCGCGCGTCCGTCCCAGAACAGCGAGGTGGCGAAGCCACTCATCACCACGCTCGGCGAGTTGCGCCGGCCGGCGGCGCGGTCGTGGCCGAACGACACCTTGCGCCCGTCGGCGAACGCCAGGTCCGGCTCGTGACAGGAAGCACAGGCGATCTGCCCGGAGCGCGACAGCCTGGGGTCGAAGAACAGGTCTTCGCCCAGCCTGGCCTTCTCCTCCGTATGCGGATTGTTCGCCGGCGCAGGGGCCCGCTCGGGCAGCGGCCCCAGCTCCTTCCAGGCCACGTCCGGGTCCACGTGGGGAGGAGGCCACTGATCCGCAGGCCCGGAATAGACCTGGCGCAGGCAGGCGTATTGCTCGGAAGTGGGTGTGCCGCCGGGTGGGGGCAGCTCGCAGGCCAGGGCGGGCACGGCCAGCAGGCCCGCAGCCAACACCGCGATTCGTGCGATTTTCATGTCTGTCACTCACTACGGGCAGAAACGAACGCGCCCGGCGCGAGCAGTCCCGGCCGGGCGATGGATTGCGCGATGGTCAGAAGCGGTAGCCGACTTCCAGCCAGTACTGGTGGCCTACGTCGTAGCTCGGTGTGGTCGCTACGGCGCTGCTCTGCACGCTGCTTACCACCTGCTCATCCAGCACGTTGAAGACGTCCAGATTGATGAACAACGCCTGCTGCTTGCCGGTGGGAATCTCCCAGCCCAGCCGCAAATCCCAGGTCAGGGCCGCGCCATAGTCGGTTTCTTCCCACACCTCGACCGCCACGCCCTGGTATTCATCCATTACCCCGGACACCTTGCCGATATCCCGGTAGCCGGCGCGGTAGCGGAAGAAGTTGCTGACCGTGAGGTTCCAGCCCGGAATCTCCGTCACGCCACTCAGGCGTGCGGTCCAGGGCCGGGCGTAGTTGCCGGCCGGGCGCTCGGCGTAACGGATGAACTCACCGTCGTAGCGAATGTAGGGATTGTGGTAGTAGTCCTCGTCCAGCTCTTCGCTGTAGTCGGCGTAGTTGCTGGCCACCTCGGTCCAGTCCAGCGCCAATTGCAGGCTGCTTCGGGTGCCGGCGAAACGGATCGGCTGCAGCGGAGTCGCCGTGAAGCTGACCACCTGGGCGTCGCTGCGACCGTCGTTGGTGTAGGTGGTGTAGGTGCGCGAAAGCGCCTCCGTGTCCTGGGAGGGCTGACCGAGGGTTTCGCCCGCAACCTGGATGACCTGATCGCGACCCTTGCGGTTCACGTACTTGAGCCCGTACTCCACCCCGGACCACTGCTGGGTCAGGCCGAGCACCAGCTCGTCGTCGTAGGCGATGTCCAGCTGGTTGAACTTCACCGTGTTGGCGGCCTGGGCGGTCTCGGTCCAGGCATCGTTCAGCGTGTTGCGCTTCAGGGTGCTGCGCAGCATGTTGCGCCCATCCTCCAGTTGCCAGGCAGCGGCGTTGCGACCGTAGTACCGGTTGGCGCCCGCGGTGACCAGCGTCGCGCCGTCGCCCAAGACGTCATAGGTGGCGGCGAAGCGCGGGGCCACGGTGACTTCGTCCATGTAGTCGTCACCGTCGACGCGGATGCCCGGGCGCAAGCTGAGGCGGCCCCACTGGATTTCATCCTGCAGCCACACGCCCCACGAGGTGGTCTGGACCGTGAACTCACCCTGGCGATAGTAGGTGGCGGAGGACAGGTACTGACCCGGCCAGCCCCGGGCGGTGGTGCCCAGGACGCAGGCCACGGTGTCAGTGACACCCAGCGCATTGGTGCAGGTGCTGGTGGATTTCGCCGTTACGTAGACATGGGTGTCGGTCAGGCGCCGGTAATGGGTGTCCTGGTAGCCCAGCTCCAGGCCGGACTGCACGGCATGGCGGGTATCGCCCAGCAGGAACGCGCTCCAGTCGGCATTGACCCGGTACTGCCAGCTGTCCTGCCGCTGCTCGATATCGCCGTAACCACCCTGCAGGCTCATGCGGGTCAGCGGGTTGCTGCCGACGGTGCCCCAATCCTTGCTTTCGGAATAACTCCAGGAGAAGTAGTCGGCGCTGTCGGATTCGCGCGACTGTTCGATCCGCCCCCAGGCCAGCTGCTGCTCCACCTTGGCCAGATCACCGCGCCAGATGGCTTTCAGTCCCGTCTGCAGGCCGCCCAGCTGGGTATCGAAGCCGGAATCCAGGGTGTTGCTGCGAAAGTAGTGGTTCTCCTCCGGGGCATAGGTCAGGCTGGACTCGATCTGCCAGGCATCGCTGGCCTGCCAGACCGCCTTCAGGAAATAGTTGTCGATCTGGCGCTGCTGTTCTTCCTCATGAAATCCCATGTTCTCGACGTGGTGGGCGGAATAGAGGCTGAGCGGGATGATCGAGCGCTTCTGGGTAAAGTTCGCCAGCAGGCCGAAGGTATCGGTGACATGCCCCTCCAGGGTGCCGCGCACGATGGTTTTCTCGAACTTCGGTTGCTCGTCATGCGAGGAGGAGTAACGAAAGCTCTCTTCCTGGCTCTGGGCGATGTGGTACTCGGTCCATTCCGACCGGGTCATCTGGTAGGAGAGCTTGCCGTGCAGCGCCTTGCTCGGCATGCGCGTGGTCGCCTCGACCACCCCGCCGGTGAACTGCCCGTAGGCCGCCGGGACGTTGCTGTCGAGCACCTTGACTTCTTCGAGCAGATCGGTGTCCAGCGCCAGGCCCTGGCTGCGGCCGGGCACCGAGTCGAGCAGGCTAGGATTCGAAGCGGCCGGGTCGATGTTGTTGTTGATGTTCATGCCATCGACCACGAAGGCGTTCTGGTAGAACTTCGCCCCGTTGATGCTGATGTTCGCCGGCGCGATTTCCCCTGGCGTCTTACTGCTCAGCTGGGCGTCGTCGAACTGCACGTTGGGATTGAGCTTCAGCAGGCTGGTGATGTCACCGTTGCCGGCAGGCAGACCTTCGATCTGCTGGCGGCCCACCACCTGAGTGCCCATCGGCAGGGTCTGCCGGCCTTGCACCAGCGTGTTGCCCAGCTCCAGCCTGCCGGCCTCGCGCTCGGGCGCAACGATGCGTACGCCCTGCGCCTCGACTCGCCAGACCAGCCCGGAGCCGGCCAGTATCTGGTCGAGCGCCTGCACCGCACTCATCCGTCCTTGCACCCGGGGTGCTTGCTTGCCCGCCAGCAGCGGGCTCGGCGCCCCAACTTGCAGGCCGGACTGCTGGCCGAACCCCAGCAGCGCACCGGCCAGATCCTGCGCGGGAATGTCATAGATGCGCAGCGCACTGTGCGCCGCGCTGGGCGGGTTGGCCGCGCCGGCATGCATGACCGGAGCCAGACTGAGCAACGCCAGCAGACCGGAACCGGTCAGCAGGCGGGCCAGTGGCCTTGGCTGGAAAGCGTGAGACATGAATCGTTCCCCATACAGCCGCCCCAAGGTCGGGGCAAAAGAAAATGCGAACGCCTATCATTCGGCTCGCTTGCTGTAATGACGAACGGGGCAGAAAAAATTTCAGACTTGTCCGAGGAAATTTTTCCGAAGGGGGCTCAGCGGATCACCTGGAGGTAGGGAGTCAGGGGGCGCAACCGGCCGCCCGCCGCCTCCACGGCCGCCTGCAGCGCCTGCCGCGGACTGCGCAGATCAAAGCGGGCGCCACATGGCGGTCTGCAAGTTCCACGTTGGGCATGAACGCCAAACCCGGTAGATAGGAGCGCTGCCCCAGCGATTCGCTCACTCATCCAAGCACTCGGCACAGCGGGTGAGTGCTTCGCGCACCAATTGATGAGCCAGGCCCACGGAAATGCCCAGCTGCGTGGCGATCTGGCTGAGCGTCAGGCCCTCGATGCGGTGCAGGTAGAAGGCGTCGCAGGTACGTGGTGGCAGCCGATCCAACGCTTGTTGCATGGCCCGCAGCTGGTCGGCATACAGCGCGGCGCTGGCCGGGCAGTGCTGGGGCGCGGCCAGTGACGCCAAGTGCTCGTCAGCGTCGTCGACCCGTTGCTCGATCTGCAGGTGCCGGCTGCTGTCGATGGCCAGGTTGCGCACGATACGGTAGAGGTAGCCGGCCGGCTGCTGGCAGGCGGCCTCGCGGTCGAAGCGCAACCAGGCTTCCTGGACGATGTCCTCGGCCTGGGCGGGGCTGCCCAGCAGACGGGCGGCATACTTGATCAGTGCCTCGCGGTGGGACAGATAAAGTTGCAGGCGGGGGAATGGCACGGCTCGGCGCAACAGCAGGTGCAGGACGAGCGATCCTACCCGTGTTGAGAAGCATTATCAATAAAGCCTTCGACAGCCCGCAGCGCCTGCTCGATGCTTCGCTTGTACTCCAGGTAATGCAGCGTCTGCAGCTGGCCGGCCTCGAATGCCCCACTCAGTTCCAGCTCGGCGACCATCAACGGGCCAACCAGGCTACGCGCACGCAGTTGGGCAACCACCGTCCGGTACAGCCGGTCGCCGAGTTTGCGCTGGTGAAAATCCTCCCAGCCGCAATACAGGGTGAGCTGCTCTTGCTGCTGCGCATCCCGGCTGATGCGGGCATACAGCGGCATCGGCCCCGGCGTGGCCTGCGGTGGCAGGCGACGCACCAGCTCGGTGGCGGTCAGCGGTGCGCCGGGCAGCAACTGGTAATAGCGCACCGGCCCCTGGCCGAGCATCGCCGGGCGATTCTGCGGGCTGCCCGCCACCGTTTCGAGGAAATGCTGCAGCCTTGGCAGCACGGCTTCCGGGCGCCCCGGCAGGGTCTGCTGCCAGAGCGCATTGCACTCATCGAGCAGGTAGACCTGGGTGTCTTCGCCGCTCTGGTAAAAGACCTGCAGGCAACCGGGCTCCGCATGACGCAGCACCAGGCCGAGGCTGTGATCGGTCAGTGCCTGGCAATCCAGATGCAGCGGAGGCAGGCTCGGTTGCGCCATGCCCAGGCAGGCGAGCAGGCCGGGCAGCTCGCCCAGCACCTGCTCGCTCACCTCGCCGTCGCGACGCTGCCAGATCCGGTAGTGGCCGGCGATGCGCACCAGCAGTCGCGCCTCGCTCTCGCACAGCACGTCGGCGCATTGCGCGTACAACCCTTCCAGACGCTGGGCCAAGGCCTGCGCACGGTTCTGGGCGAAACACTGGAACTGCACCCGGTGGGCGTGCACACCCTCGCCCAGCAATTCGCGCAGACACTCGAACACCGCCTGCGGGCCTTCGTAGCGCTGGTGGGTCACCTCGTTCCAGCTGGTCAGGGTGATACGGTCGAGGCTCTGCACCAGATTGGCCTGGCTGCCGCCATAGTCCAGCACATCGTTGCGCCCGCCGACCATCTGGGCGCGGGACAGGCCTTGCAGTGGGTCTATCCCCACATTGATCAGCACCAGTACCCGCTCGGCGCGCCGCTTCTCCAGCATCAGGGCATCTGCCACCTCGGCCTGCGGTCCGGGCAGTGTCTGCAGGCAGGCGCGCAGCCCCTGCAGCTCGAAGTCGCGCAGATGGCTCTGGCCCGGGTGCAGGGTCACCCGACTGGCGCTGTCGAGTACGCCGTTGCGCTGCGCCCAGGCCAGCAGGGCAATCAGGTGCCGGCTGCGCTTGAGCGGCACCCGGTCCTGACACTGGTTGGCAGTCAGGCTGCCGTCGTAGAGCGCCCATTGCTCGGGCTCCACGCGGCGCAGGGTCAGGTTGGGCTCGGCCAGGCTATTGGCAATGCCCGGGTTGACGGTATCGATCTTCGCCCCGCTGCGCGCAAACAGCACGCGCAGGCGGCGGGCCAGCACCAGCATGTCGCGCTCGCTCAGTGGGTTGAGCACGTGCTGCTGCTCGGCGAATGCCTTGAGGCTCAGGTAGCTGCGCATCAGCGCGGCGACCAGCAGTCGCAGCTCGCTCTCCACCTGGCGCAGCTTCCAGCGTGGGCGGCTGTCGAGCAGGACGAGGCGGGGCTCGCCCCAGCCCCAGCCCGCACACAGCTGGCGCAGCAGCTGACGCTGCCAGGTGCGCCCGAGGGCAGACGCCGGCCGGCTCAGTTGCCGGTCGACCTTCAGGTACAGGCAGCGACGCACCAGCTCCAGGCGCGCGGCGTCGTCACGCAGATAGTCTTCCAGACGCCGATAGAGTCGGATGTAGGGGTCCAGATCGTCCAGGTCATCCACGCCGGACAGCACGTCGCGTTTGAACTGCAGGGCCAGCGCCTCGCCACCGGGGTGGGCACTGGCGTAGGCCTCGTTGAGCAGCAGCTTGAGCACCGACTTGTAGGGCGACTGCATCGCCTTGTAGAGCTGCCACATGCCGGCGCCCAGGTACTCCCGGGCCGGGATGCGTCCCAGGTAGCCGAAATGCAGCTCCTGCTCGGCCGTCAGCACCCCGCACGAACGCAGCGCGGCGACATAGTCCGGGTAGCGCTCCTCCTGCTCGGCGGGCACCAGCCACCAGGTGGGCGTGCGGCCGGCCAGCCACAGCGCCGTGCGGAAGAACTCATCGAGCAGCAGGTAGTGTTGGCTGCTGCCGCAGTCCTCGCCGGTCAGCTCGGCATCACGCCGACCACTGGCGAAGCGCTCCGGGTCAACCAGGAACACGTGCAGCTCGGCGCCCTGGCTGGCCGCCCAGTGTTCCACCGCGCGCGCCTTGCGCCGCAGCAGGTCCAGGGCCGCCTCGTCCAGCGCCGGGTCATGGCACAGCCAGAGGTCCATGTCGCTGCGCTCAGTCTGCGCCAGGGTGCCCAGGCTGCCCATCAGGAACAGCCCATGCAGCGGAGCAACCTGCTGCTGCGGCAGCGCCCAGTAGCGGAACGAGCGAGCCAGCTGGCGCGCCTCGTTCAGCGCGGCTTCGGTGGGTTCGTAGTCGCTCAGGCCCGCCGGCGCACTGGTCGAGACGTAGCCGGGCAGACCCGGATGATTGACATGAAACAGCAGCGGCAACAGATGCAGGACACGCTGCTGGCGTGTGGACAGCAACTGGTGGGCGCGTTCGAGACGCCCCGCATTCAGTGTCAGAAAACGCTGGCGCAGCAGCTCCAGGCCCCGGCGATCCGGCAACGGACCAGGGACGCCAGGTGGGGCGCTGCAATCGTTCGAGGACATGTGCGAATCGGAGAACGGGCCACCGCCCGGCACAGCCGGCGGTGGCGCCTGTGCGCGCGGATCAGCCTTCCGCGGGGGTCAGGATGGTCAGCAGGGCCTGGGCGTGCTCGGCGGCATCGAGGCCGAGGCTGGTCAGGTAGCCACCGTCGACCTGGGTGAGCAGGCCACGGGCATGCAGACGGGCGGCGGCGCCCAGCAACTGCGGGTCGGCGTCGCTGTGCAGCTTCAGGCCTTCCTGGTGGTTGGCCAGGTTGAAGTGGGTCAGCAGGTGCAACTCGGCAATGCGCTCTGGCGTATAGGACATGGCTGCTTCCTTTGTAGTAGGGCGGGATTCAGTGCTCGGCGGCCTCGTCGGGCAGCTCGGGTAATGCACGCAGCAGGCGCTCGTAACGCTCGCCATCGAAGGGACGGTTGTCGTTCAGCATCACACGCACCTCATCCGCCAGGACGAGGGCCATCATCTGCAGGATTTCCTCACGCTCGTAACCGACCAGGCTCAGCTTGTTATAGACCGCCCGGGTCGCCGGAGGCTCGCCGCCTTCCAGTTGCGCCTCAATGGCCTCGATCAGCGCCTGGCCGGCGTACAGTTCGTCATCCTCGGATGCATGCATGGGAAACCCCCTGTGAAGTGGTTCGCATTCTGCCACGCGGACTGCCGGCTGTCCCCCGTCCTGCGCGATTCAGTCCCGCCAGGCGCAGAAACAGCCACTGGCCAGCGTCTGCGGCGCCAGCACCGGGCGACCGGCGAGCAGCGCATCGAGCACCGGCTCGACGAAACTGTTGGCCGAGGTGCATACCGCACCTTCGCTGTAGGGGCCGAAGTAGGCCAGCCGGCCCAGGCTGTCCCAGACGGCCACCGCCGGGCTGGCTGGCAGGTCCTCGGCGCCCTGCAGCCCGCTCAGCGGCTGCAGCGCGGCCAGCGGCGCCGGCAACTGGCCGCGACTACCGGGACGCTGCACAGCATAGAACTGCACCTGCCCGGCATAGCGTTCGAGCATCTCGGCCAGGTGTTGCTGGTTGCCCACGTTGCACGGGCAGGCCGGATCCCAGAAATGCACCAGGCGCACCGACCCGGGGCCGGCGATGGCGGCGGGCAGTTGCAGGTGCTCGCCGCTGAACAGCGTGGGCGAGGTATCGAAGGGCCGCAGGTAGCGGGCCTGATACCACCAGAAGGCCCAGACCATGGCCACCAGCCATAGGCCGGCGAGCAGGTAGGCGAGCAGGGACTTGCGCGTCAGGGACATGGTACGGCGACCTTGGCTGTGGGGCTTGCCGGGTGCGGCGCCGCGCAGTATACCGGGTCCGCCCTTTCCCGCATTCGGTACGCCATGTCCACTTTCCAGCCCGAACACCTGCTCGCAGCCTTGCCACCGCTGGCGGCGGCCGGCCAGGAGCCCGCGCAGAGCGGCCACTACCGCAGCTTCTACGGGCTCGACGCGGTACGTGCCGGCGTGCGCAGCCGGCTGGGCAGCTTCCGGGCCGGCCCCTATCGCCTGGCGGCGCAGGTCTGGCTGCCCGAGCGGCCGGTGGCCACACTGCTGATGCTGCATGGCTACTACGACCACATGGGGCTGTACGGCAACCTGGTGGACTGGGCGCTGAGCCTGAACTTCGCGGTACTGGCCTGCGACCTGCCCGGGCACGGGCTGTCGAGCGGCAAGCGCGCCAGCATCGACGACTTCGGCGAATACCAGGCGGTGCTGCACGGGCTGTTTGCCGAGGCCGAGGCCCTGCGCCTGCCCCGCCCCTGGCACCTGTGCGGACAGAGTACCGGCGGCGCCATCCTGCTCGATTACCTGCTGCATGGCCGACCACGCCCCGAGCTGGGCGAGACCATCCTGCTCGCCCCGCTGGTACGGCCGCGCGCCTGGAAACGCTCACAGCTCAGCTACCACCTGGTGCGCCCGTTCGTCGACGCGATTCCCCGGCGGTTCAGCGTGAACTCCAGCGACGCCGACTTCATCGACTTCGTGCACCACCGCGACCCGTTGCAGCCGCGCATCCTGCCCACCGCCTGGGTCGGTGCCCTGGCGCGCTGGATCCCGCGCATCGAGGGCGCCCGGCGCAGCGCGCACAGCCCGCTGATCGTGCAGGGTGAGCAGGATGCAACGGTGGAATGGCAGCACAACCTCGACGTGCTGGAGGACAAGTTCAACCAGCCGCGCCGATTGTTATTGCCCGACGCACGGCATCACCTGGTCAACGAGCGCGAGGCGTTGCGTCAGCAGTATTTCGAGTTCCTGACCCGCCAACTGGGCTGAGTCCGCGTCAGTTGCCCACGCGCAGGCTGGCGCGCAGCGCGGCCAGTGCCGCCCGGTAATAGCGCTGCCCCTCGGCCGACTCGGCGAAGCGGGCGAAGCGTTCCAGCTCAGCGTCGTTCAACGGCTGGTAGACCCGCGCCAGTCCCTCCACCAGGCGCGGTTCCATCTGTTGCCGCAAGCGGGCGCGCTGACTGTCCAGTACGCCCTGGCTGGCCATGCCCATGGGCAGTCCGGGAATCATCTGGCTGAGGCTGTCGGCGGCCACACCGGCCAGGGCCAGGCTGACCTCCACGCCCGCCTCGCTCGCCGGCAGCGCATCCGCCAGGCGCCGCAGGGTGGCACGCCGCG
>NZ_JBOY01000074.1:0-10068 GCF_000647775.1 Pseudomonas sp. RL
AACGACCCCCACCATGTCAAGGTGGTGCTCTAACCAACTGAGCTATGTGCCTTCCGATGGCCGTGCATTCTACGCACAGCCCTCATCCTGTCAACTGGTTTTTTTCGCTAACGCCCTGAATCGCCGCATTTTTTGGGATTCACTCGCGTGCGGCACGCATGGTGACGAACTCCTCCGCGGCGGTCGGGTGAATTCCCAGGGTGTCGTCGAAATCGCGCTTGGTGGCGCCAGCCTTCATCGCCACCGCCAGGCCCTGGATGATCTCGCCGGCTTCCGGACCGATCATGTGGCAACCCAATACACGGTCGCTGTCGGCATCCACTACCAGCTTCATGAGGGTGCGCTCCTGGGACTCCGTGAGACTCAGCTTCATGGGCCGAAAACGGCTTTCGAAGACTTTCACGCGGTGCTTTTCACGCGCCTGCTGCTCGGAAAGACCCACCGTACCGATATTTGGCAGGCTAAACACTGCGGTCGGTATGAGCTCATAGCTCAACGGGCGGTACTCCTCCGGCCTGAACAGGCGACGCGCCACCGCCATGCCTTCTGCCAGCGCCACTGGCGTCAGCTGCACACGGCCGATCACGTCGCCGATGGCCAGAACGTAGGGGTCCGCGGTGCGGTACAGGTTGTCGACCCGGATGAAGCCCCGATCATCCTGCTCGATACGCGTGTTCTCCAGCCCCAGGTTGTCCAGCATCGGCCGGCGCCCGGTGGCATAAAAGACGCAGTCGGTTTCCAGCACCCGACCATCGGCCAGCGTCGCCTTGAGAGTGCCGTCGACCTGCTTGTCGATGCGCCGGATGTCGCTGTTGAACTGCAGGTCAACGCCTTTCTTCTCCATCTCGTCACGGAGATGCACCCGCAGACTCTCATCGAAGCCACGCAGAAACAGATCGCGACGGTAAAGCAGCGAGGTCTTCGCACCCAGGCCATGGAAGATGGAGGCGAACTCCACCGCGATATAGCCACCACCGACCACCAGCACACGCTGCGGCAGCTGTTCGAGGTAGAACGCCTCGTTGGAAGTAATGGCATGCTCGGCGCCGGGAATGTCCGGCTTCTGCGGCCAGCCTCCGGTGGCGATCAGGATATGCCTGGCGCTATAGCGCTGCCCATCGACCTCAACATGCTGGCCACCTACCAGACGCGCATGCCCCTCCAGGAGCTTGACGCCGCTGTCGACCAGCAGCTTGCGATAGATCCCGTTGAGACGCTCGATCTCCCGGTTCTTGTTGGCGATCAGCGTCGACCAGTCGAACGCAGGCTCACCACTCGTCCAGCCATAACCCTTGGCCTGTCGCAGTTCTTCCTCGAAATGCGCGCCGTAGACCAGCAGCTTCTTCGGCACGCATCCCACGTTCACGCAGGTGCCACCCAGGTAGCGACTTTCGGCAACCGCCACGCGCGCACCGAAGCCGGCGGCAAAACGCGCCGCACGGACACCACCGGAGCCGGCGCCAATGACGAAGAGGTCGAAATCATAGGCCATAGTGTTGTCTCCTGATTCAGGCCGCCAGCATACCCCAGCATTCCCGGACTGGGGCATTTCGCTCAGGAGAACCGTCATGGGCCCCACACTGACGCACATCGCGCTGCATGTCCCCGACCTTGACGCCTGCATAGCGTTCTATTCCGACTTCTGCGGACTCCGACTGATACACCAGAGGCCCGCCAAGGGCTCGCGCATCGTCTGGATGGCCGAACCCGGCCGCGAACACGCGTTCGTCATCGTCATGATGCCGGGCGGCAACGAACGTCAACTGGCTACAGACGATTACAGCCACTTCGGATTCGCCTTGCCCAGCCGGGAGGCGGTGGATGAGATTGCCGAGCGCGCGCGCCAGGCCGACTGCCTGATCTGGCCACCCCGGGACGACTCTTTCCCGGCCGGCTATTACTGTGGCGTGCGCGACCCGGCCGGGAACTATGTGGAATTCAGCTATGGCCAACCACTAGGACCGGGCGCCAAGCCGCTAAAAAGCGCCGGAGACGGCCCGCCCACCTGACAGAGGCTGAATCAGAACGCCTTGCCGGCCTTGTAGAAGTGCTCGAAACAGAAGTTGGTGGCTGCGATATAGCCTTCGGCACTGCCGCAGTCGAAACGCCGCCCCTTGAAGCGGTAAGCCAGCACGCAGCCCTGCTGAGCCTGCTTCATCAGCGCATCGGTGATTTGGATTTCACCGCCCTTGCCCGGCTCGGTCTGTTCGATCAGCTCGAAGATGTCCGGAGTGAGGATATAGCGACCGATGATCGCCAGATTCGACGGCGCATCTTCCGGCCGAGGCTTCTCCACCATGCTACTGACCCGATAGATGTCGTCGCGAATGGCCTCGCCAGCGATGATGCCGTACTTGGACGTCTCCTCCGGCGGGACTTCCTCGATGGCCACGATGGAGCAGCGGAACTGGTTGTAGAGGCGCACCATCTGGGCCAGCACGCCATCACCCTCGGTATTCAGGCAAAGGTCATCCGCCAATACCACTGCAAACGGCTCATCACCGATCAGCGGGCGACCGCTGAGAATGGCGTGCCCCAGCCCCCGCATCTCGATCTGACGGGTATACGAGAAACTGCAACTGTCGATGAGGCGGCGGATGCCACTCAGGTAGCGCTCCTTATCGGTGTTGCGAATCTGGTGTTCCAGCTCATAGCTGATGTCGAAGTGATCCTCCAGCGCCCGCTTGCCACGTCCAGTGACAATGGCGATCTGATTGAGACCTGCCTCCAGGGCTTCCTCCACTCCGTACTGAATCAGCGGCTTGTTGACCACTGGCAGCATTTCCTTGGGCATAGCCTTGGTAGCTGGAAGGAATCGGGTGCCGTAGCCAGCTGCCGGAAACAGACATTTCTTGATCATGGCCATCCTTGGTTCGCGAGAAAGTCAGAACGATGCGGCGTGTCCGCCTGATAAGTCGGACAGTGTAGAAAATACCTGCCGTTTTGCTTCGTTATTCCCAAAGCAACTCACCCTCCCTGCTGATCTCCTTGAGCTTGGCCAGTGCGGCATGCGCAACCTCCTCGGCCTCGAAAGCGAGATCATACCGATGCCCCTCCGCCAGGGTATGCACCACAGGCCTGGCATCAGGGTCGCGCGTCTTGACCGCGATCACCGCCTGATAACCGTCCTCCACCGGAAGCGCCGAGGCAACCGCCTCATAATGTTCGAAGTGCCTGAAGATCATACGCCCACCCTCCTCCACTGCCGTCTGGGAATGGACAGCAAAAGCGGGCGAAAGCTCGCCGGTCAGCCCTTGTAAGTCGACGCAATGGTCTCCAGGCGCCCAGCAGGAAGAGCAGTTATTGCGCGGGCAGTCGTGGGCAAGTAGAGGTTCATGCGCGGGATCACTGGAACCCTAGGTTTACGATCCGGACGCTCGGCCTGGCGAGCCGCACGATCGAAATCTCCCAGCTCACGCACCTTCGGCGCGCCGCCCACGCGAATAAACACCGGCAGATTGGCATGCACCATGGCGTCGTAGCGGGTGGCTTCACTGAACCAGAACATGAGCCGCGGATGAGGCGCCAGTTTCTTGTAGCGATGCAGCACCTGCTCGTCGGCCAGGCTTGCAATGCTCTGCAACTCCAATCCCGCCGGGGTACGCTCCACCGAGCAGCGCGCCTCCGCTGCCTGCTGTTGGGCGCGCACCAGAAGCAACTCACGGACATCCTTCACGAGAACCTTCTCGGCGCCGGCCGTATGCCCTGCCCATGTGAACACCAGAAGACGGGGCGCCGCATCGAAGGCCTGGATATGCCGAGACACCTGCATCATGGAAAAACCAGCCCCTAGGGCCGCCCGCAAAAGCCGTGGGCGTGCCGTCTTGGCCAGATTCATCTCCAGACGGGTCTGCTCCACCGTCGCGACCAGAGCATCCTTGAGCCGATTGATTGCTCGCACCTGATCCAGCAGACAATCCCTGACCTCGAAGTAACCAGGCAGGCGCATCACCGTACCCGGGGCCTGCCCCGACGCCCGCTCCAGCATGGAGAAAGCAGCCTTGGCAGACTGGATGGCGTCATTGCCGGTCAGGCGCTCGACGGAAATCACATCAGGAGCCTTCTGCTCCCGTAGCAAAGGCAACCGCCAGGCTACGCCTGAAACAACCTGGCCCGGCCATTGTGCATTGAAACCCAGCAGCGCCTCGCGCAGCTCGGCATGGGCATTACGGATGTCGTCGTACATGGCGCCCTCCAGCATACCCTGCCCTGTTGGCCTGGGCAGGAGGTAAGGCAGACAGACTAACGCAAATATAGGGGTGGTATTAATGAATCAGGAAGTTGCGACTGGAAGGCACGAGCATTTCTGCTGGCACGAAGGGTATGGAAGCGCCTGGCGGCAGCTCCGCCGGAAGAAGAGCGAAGGACTGAATCGAGGTGGTGCCCGAAGCCGGACTCGAACCGGCACGACCTTGACGGTCGAGAGATTTTAAGTCTCCTGCGTCTACCATTTCGCCATTCGGGCAGCGAAGTGGCCGGACTATATACAGACACCCAGGCTTAGGCAAGTTGCCGCAACTCCGCCCAGCAACATGAAAGTCCAGTCGTATCAACGAGTTGTACTTATTGAACACAGGGAAACAGCACGATTGAACGGTATATTCAACGCAAAATAAAAAGCCCCGCAGATTAAATCTGCAGGGCTTTTCAATAGTGGAGGCCGAGGTCGGAATCGAACCGGCGTACACGGATTTGCAATCCGCTGCATGACCACTCTGCCACCCGGCCTCAAATGAAAGCGCCGCATCTGCGGCGCCAACATCAAAAATTGGAGCGGGAAACGAGACTCGAACTCGCGACCCCAACCTTGGCAAGGTTGTGCTCTACCAACTGAGCTATTCCCGCTTGGTGACGGCCGCCATTCTATCGTTTCCAAACACGCCGTCAAGCCTTTGATTCAAAAAACTTATTTCTTTTCCGGGGTGACCCGCAGATGCGGCCAGGCAGCCAGCAGATACTGGCACATGGACCACAGGGTCAGGCCTGCAGCAATGAACAGCAGGCCGTAGCCGAGCAACACCCAGAGCGTGAATACCGCCGGGTTGGCCAGAAGGATGACCAGTGCGACCATCTGTGCGGCGGTCTTCCATTTGCCCCACTGGGATACCGCGACCTGAGCCCGGGCCCCGAGCTCCGCCATCCATTCCCGCAGGGCGGACACCACGATCTCTCGGCCGATGATGATCGCCGCAGGGAGGGTCAGCCAGAGATTGCTGTGCTCTTCCACCAGCAGCACCAGCGCCACGGCCACCATCAGCTTGTCGGCCACCGGGTCGAGGAACGCGCCGAACGGCGTGCTCTGCTCCAGGCGTCGCGCCAGGTAGCCATCGAACCAGTCGGTCACCGCCGCCAGGGCGAACACTGCGCTGGCAGCCCAATAGCTCCAGGAAAACGGCAGGTAAAACAGCAGAATGAAAACCGGAATAAGCAGAACGCGTAAGACAGTGAGCAGATTGGGGATGTTCATGGGCAGGCTTGGGCGGCGGGGTGGCACGGCATTCTACTCACTGTGCAGGGCGGCATAAATCGACTCGGCCAGTTTTTTGCTTATACCCGGTGCCTTGGCGATCTCTTCGATACTGGCGCGACCAAGCTCCTGTAGACCACCGAAGTGTTTGAGCAGCTCACGACGGCGTGTCGGCCCGACGCCAGCAATGCCCTCCAGGGTCGAGGTACGGCGAGCCTTACCGCGCCGGGCACGATGGCCCGTAATGGCGAAGCGGTGGGCTTCGTCGCGGATCTGCTGGATCAGGTGCAGCGCCGGCGAATCAGCCGGCAGGGTGAATTCGTGCTCGGCGTCATTGAGGTAGAGCGTCTCCAGCCCCGGCTTGCGGGTCACACCCTTGGCCACGCCGAGTAGCAGCATGCCGCCCACGGCCATTTCCTGCAGCACCTCGCGCGCCATGTTGAGCTGGCCCTTGCCGCCATCCACCAACAGGATGTCGGGAACCTTGCCCTCCCCCTCCTTGAGCTTGCCGAAGCGACGGGTCAGCGCCTGGTGCATGGCGGCGTAGTCGTCACCGGGTGCCACGCCTTCGATGTTGTAGCGTCGATAGTCGGATTTCAGCGCCCCCTCGGGGCCGAACACCACGCAGGACGCCACCGTCGCCTCGCCGCTGGAATGACTGATGTCGAAGCACTCCAGCCGGGTCGGCTGTTCTTCCAGCGCCAGGGCCTGCGCCAGGGCCTCGAAACGCGCCGCGGTATGCTGCCGGTTGGCTAGACGGGCGGCCAGCGCCTGCTCGGCATTGGTGACTGCCAACTGCTGCCAGCGCGCCCGAGTGCCGCGCACACGTACGCTGATGCTCAGCTCGCGGCCGCGCAGCTCGGCGATGGCGGTCAGCAGCGTCGGGAAGTCCTCATGCTGGGCATTGACGATCAGCTCGGCCGGCAGATCCCGCTCACTGCTGCCCAGATAGTACTGGGCCAGGAAGGCGGCTAGCACACTGGCACTGTCCTCCTCGATGGCCACCTGCGGGAAGAAATTCTTGCTGCCCAGCACCCGCCCTGCCCGCACGCTGATCAGATGCACACAGGCGCCGCCCGGGTTGACGATGGCGGCGATCACGTCCACATCGCCAGTGCCACCTTCCATGCTCTGCTGATCCTGGACGCGGCGCAGGATGCCGACCTGGTCGCGCAGCTCGGCGGCGCGCTCGAATTCAAGACTCATCGCCGCCTGCTCCATCTCTGTGGTCAGCTCGGCGGCCAGCGCATTGCTGCGACCCTCCAGGAACATCACCGAGTGGCGCACATCCTCGGCGTACTCCGCCGGACTGACCAGCCCGACGCAAGGCCCCTTGCAGCGCTTGATCTGGTACTGCAGGCACGGGCGGGTGCGATTGCGGAAGTAGCTGTCCTCGCATTGACGCACCAGGAAGGCCTTCTGCAGCAATGCCAGGCTTTCACGAATGGCCCCGGCACTGGGATAGGGGCCGAAGTAGCGACCCTTCGCCTTCTTGGCACCGCGATGGATGCCCAGCCGCGGATAATCGCCGTCGGAAAGAAACACGTACGGGTAGGATTTGTCGTCGCGCAACAGGATGTTGTACGGCGGCCGCCATTCCTTGATCAGCGTCTGCTCGAGCAGCAGCGCTTCGGTCTCGTTGGCGGTGATGGTGGTTTCCACCTGGGCGATGCGAGACACCAGCGCAGCGGTCTTCACCGCCAGGCCGGTCGTGCGGAAGTAGCTGGAGAGGCGCTTCTTGAGGTTGCGGGCCTTGCCGACGTAGAGCAGCCGGCCCTCGGCATCGAACATCCGGTACACGCCCGGATGGGAACTGCAGGCCGCCAGGAAGGCGGCCGGATCGAACACGGAAGGCGTCATGTCAGCTGGTGGCGTCGACCATGCCGTGGCGCACGGCCAGCAGCACCAGCTCCACATCACTGGTCACGGCCAGTTTCTCGAAAATGCGGTAGCGGTAGGTGTTCACCGTCTTGGGGGACAGGCACAACTTGTCGGAGATGCTCTGCACCTTCTGGCAACCGGGGATCATCAGGGCGATCTGGATTTCCCGCTCGGAGAGCTGGTCGAACGGCGAGCCCTGGTTCTGCGGCTGGAAGGACTTCAGCGCCAACTGCTGGGCGATCTGCGGGCTGATGTAGCGCTGGCCGGCGAAGGCCTGGCGGATCGCCTGGACCATTTCCTCCAGTGCGGCGCCCTTGGTCAGGTAGCCCGAGGCGCCCGCCTGGAGCAGACGGGTCGGGAACACATCGTCCTCGCAGACGGTCACCACTACCACCTTGATGTCGGGATGGCTGCGCAACAGCTTGCGCGTGGCCTCCAGCCCGCCGATACCCGGCATGCGCACGTCCATCAGCACCACGTCGGGCTTCAGCTCGCGAGCCTTCCTCAGCGCCTCCTCACCGGAGTCCGCCTCCCCCACGACCTGCAGATCCCTGATATCGGCCAGCATGCGAACAATGCCCGCCCGCACCAGATCGTGATCATCGACAACCAGCAGCCTTATCAAGACGCACCTCATTCACTCGGCCGCTCAGCCGACGGCTTCTTCGTGTGGCCGAACCCTAGCAAAAAAGCGCGCGCTTCGCCTAGCTCGCACGCTCGCGCTGTGCGGATCCTGACAGGCCGGGGAGCTTATCGCGCCACAGGAATGGCTCAATTCAAGCGGTGGGTCGCTCCCAGGCGCGCCGCAACAGATCAATCACTTCTTCGTCCGAGGTCTGCGAAAAATCGCGGTACCACCGACCGATAGCCCAAAGGGGTTCGGGAACCAGCGGACAGATCACCTCGTCCGCCTCATGCCGCAGCACGGCGAGCGTTTCCTGCGCGCCCACGGGTACCGCCACGGTGACATGCGCGGCACCCAGCTTGCGTACCGCCTGCACAGCGGCGCGCATGGTCGCCCCGGTGGCGATGCCGTCATCGACCAGGATCACCCGTTTGCCCTTCACCTCCGGCATGGGCCGCTCGCCCCGGTAGACGCGCTCGCGCCGGGCCAGCTCCTCCGTCTCGCGCCGCTCGACCGCGTCTATCGCCACTTCGCCGATGCCCAGGGAGCGGAGGATATCCTCGTTGAGCACGCGCACCCCGCCGCTGGCGATCGCGCCCATGGCCAGCTCGCTATGCCCGGGCACGCCCAGCTTGCGCACCAGCATCAGGTCCAGTGGACATCCCAGTGCCTCGGCGACCTCGAACGCCACCGGTACCCCGCCACGGGGCAGCGCCAGCACGAGCGTTTCAGGCCCTCCCTGCCCGGCCAACAGCTCGGCCAGCGCACGGCCCGCAGCGACACGATCGGGGATGGGAACTTCCAGCGAGGGCTTGGGCATGACTGGCCACCTGGTGAGCGGTTCATGCTCCAGCATAGAAGGCGGGAACCGGCCACAGCCGGTCCCCTGATCGGAGGATCAGAAGCGCTTGAAGCCGGGATGATCGAAATGGCTGCCATAGTCGTTCAGCGCCATGATGACCCGTACCGCCCCGGCGCGCTGCCCCTCACCGCCGTGACCGGCCATCTCCTCGGCGCCGGCCAGGAGGGAGGCGATGACCAGGTGCAACTGCGCGTCGGCCTGCTCCGGCAGCGAGCAGTTCTTCACCATGTAGGCCACCCGATCGTTCACCAGCGCCGCCAGTCGCTCGTACTCCGCCGTCGGCAAACGGTCCTGATGGATTGCGTCATGCGTGGCATGCAGCGCCGAGCCCAGCTCGCCCATGGCCTTGCGCAGCGGCGCATCCGTGACCCAGCGCTTGCCGTTGTCCAGGCGCAGCGTCTGAACGCTGTCGCCGTGTTGATGATGATCGTGGCCGCCGGCCGCCAGGCTGGCAGTGGCCGTACCCAGGGAAAGACTGCCCAGCAGCAGCGGCAGCAACAGCGAACGGTAATGCATGGTCATGTCCTTATCTCGTTAAGGGAACACCTGAAGCGGTGTCGAACCTGTAACGCCGGGCGGCGAAAAATGTTCCGTCTCAATCCCGGTGCAACTGATCGAAACCGACCGGGCCGACCGGCTGGCTGAGCAGGATGGTCGCCAATCGTTCGCGCTGCGCCGGTTCGAGAATCTCCCGCTCGCGCAGCAACTGCTCGATCACCAGACGCTGCTGCTCCCCCTGCAGCTCGGCGATCCGCACGCGCGCCGCTTCGATCCCGGCGGCATCCGTCTCGGCGGCGAAGATCCCGCGAATCAGGCGGTCGCGCTGCTCGCCAATCGCCTCGGAAGATGCCCGCAGCAGGGCCAGGAATGGCGCCTCGGCGTCATGCCAGCGCTGCAGCTGCTGACTGCTCAGCTGCAGATCGCGGGTCAGGCTGGTCTGGGCGCCGGAAGGCACCGGCAAGCCGTCGCTGGCCAGTTGCGACCAGAGCGCGGCGATCAGCACGCCCAGGTTGACCAGCAGGGAAACCGCCAGCAGGCGGCGTGGAAAATGGGCACTCATCGTGTAACTCCTTGGGGTTGGCAGAATTCGGGGCGGGCGCACAGCCCGCCAGGGGGCGCGCTACCCAGCACCGCCAGCAGCGCAGAGGCGGACATCTCCGGCCGCTCCTGCGGGGTAACCGTGGCGCCCAGCAGCAGGCCGAGCAGCAGCGACGCCGCGGCGCCCAGGGCCAG